>DASUYB010000055.1 GCA_036377595.1 Longimicrobium sp.
CAGCAGGCGGCGGAGCGGGTCGACGGCTTCGTGGTGAACGCGGGCGCGTACACGCACACCAGCATCGCCCTGCGCGACGCGCTGGCGGGAGTGGCGCGCCCGTTCGTGGAGGTGCACATTAGCAACGTCTTTGCCCGGGAACGCTTCCGCCACCGGTCGTACCTGGCCGGCGCAGCGGTGGGAGTGGTCTCGGGCTTCGGGCTCGACAGCTACCGCCTGGGCCTGCGCGCGATCGTCGAGCACCTGCGCGGGTTGGAAGAACAGAAGTCCTAAGTCCTTGGTCCTAAGTCCTGAGTGGGTTCGGGTACTCGCCCCCGGTGCGTACCCGCCCCTGAGGACTTGGCACTTGGGACTCAGGACTCAGGACTTAGGACTTAGGACTTAGGACTCAGGACTCAATCGCGAATTGGAGAGATAGAGAACGTGGCGACTACGGCAGATTTCCGGAACGGCATGACCCTGAGCATCGACGGCACGCTGTTCACCCTTCTCTGGTTCCAGCATCACAAGCCCGGCAAGGGGAACACGGTGGTGCGCTCGCGGCTGAAGAACGTGCTGACCGGCGCGGTGCTCGAGAAGACCTGGCGCGCGGGCGAGAAGATCGACGAGGTGCGGCTGGAGCACCGGCCCGTCACCTACACGTACAACGACGGGCACCTGTACCACTTCATGGACGCCCAGACGTACGAAGACGTGCCGATCAACGCCGAGGTCATCGGCGAGGACCAGCTGAAGTATCTCAAGGAAGGGATGGAGTGCGAGGGGCTGGTCCACAACGAGAAGGTCATCTCCGTGGAACTCCCCTACTTCGTCACCCTCCAGGTCGTCGAGACCGATCCCGGGGTGCGCGGCGACACCGCCACCGGTGGGACAAAGCCCGCCAAGCTGGAGACGGGCGCCGTGGTGCAGGTTCCCCTGTTCCTGAATGAGGGCGACGTGATCCGCGTCGACCGCCGCGAAGACAAGTACATCGAGCGCGCGAAATGATCGACCTCGAATTCCTGCGCGGCCTGATCGGCGCCGTCGACGAGAGCGGGATCGACTCGCTGGAGATCGCCCGCGGAGGCACCCGCATCCGCATCTCCAAGACGCCGCCCCCGGCGCCCGTGGCCGCCGCGGCCGCACCGATGGCGGCCGCGCCCGCGCACCTGCACATGCCGCCGGTGCACGAGGTGGGGATCGCCCGCGCGGGCGGCGCCGCGGCGCCGTCGGGCGACCAGGGGCAGGCGCCGGCGCCCGCCGCCGCTCCGGCCAGCAACCTGGTGGAGATCAAGAGCCCCATGGTGGGCACCTTCTACCGCGCGCCGGCCCCCGAGGCCCCGTCGTACGTGGAGGTGGGAAGCAAGGTCACCCGCGGGCAGACCCTCTGCATCCTCGAGGCGATGAAGCTGATGAACGAGCTGGAGAGCGACCTGGCCGGCACCGTCCGCGAGATCTGCGTGGACAACGGCGAGCCCGTGGAGTACGGGCAGGTGCTCTTCCGCCTGGAGCCCGCCGCCTGAGCCCATGACCATCTCGACCGACGAGTCCGCCCCGAAGCCCTCCACCGGCCGCGAGTTCAACCTCCGCGAGGCGCTGGAGGAGCTGGTGCGCCGCGGGGGAAGCGACCTGCACCTGAAGGTCGGCCGCCCGCCGGTCGTCCGCGTGAACGGCGACCTGCAGGAGACCGGGCTGACCGTCCTCCGCCCCGAGGACATCAAGCGCTGCGCCGAGCAGACCCTGTCGCCCAAGCAGCGCGAGGTGTTCGCCGAGCGGAAGGAGATCGACTTCGCCATCGGCGTGCAGGGGCTGGGGCGCTTCCGCACCAACATCTTCCAGCAGCGCGGCACGCTGGGGATGGCCTTCCGCGCCATCCCCGTCGACGTTCCCGGGCTGGAGACGCTGGAGCTGCCCGGGGTGCTGGAGGAGATCGCCCTCCTTCCCCGCGGGATGGTGCTGGTGACGGGGATCACCGGCTCGGGGAAGTCGACCACCCTGGCGGCGATGATCCGGCGGCTGAACGAGCAGCGCGCGGTGAACATCGTCACCATCGAGGACCCGATCGAGTTCCTCCACCGCGACGTCAAGAGCATGATCAGCCAGCGCGAGGTGGGGGCCGACACCCTCTCCTTCCACGACGCGCTGCGCCACGTGCTGCGGCAGGACCCCGACGTGATCATGCTGGGCGAGATTCGCGACCGGCCGTCGATGGAGACCGTGCTCAAGGCCGCGGACACGGGGCACATGGTGCTGTCCACGCTGCACACGACCGACGCGGCGCAGACCATCAACCGCATCATCTCCTTCTTCCCGCCGCACCAGCACGCCGAGATCCGGCAGGTGCTGGCCAACGCGCTGAAGGCCATCGTCTCCCTGCGGCTGATCCCCCGCGCCGACAAGCCGGGGCGCGTGCCCGCGGCCGAGGTGCTGGTGAACACCGCCACCATCAGCGAGCTGATCCGCAAGGGCGACGAGCTGGTGACCATCCCCGACCACATCGCCGAGGGGCGGGTGCAGTACGGGATGCAGACCTTCGACCAGAGCCTGCTGGAGCTGTACTCGAAGGGATGGATCAGCTACGACTGGGCCATGCACTACGCCTCGAACCCCAGCGAGTTCGCCCTGCGCGTGTCCGGCGTGAGCCCGGGCGAGCAGGAGGTGTGGCAGGGCGCGCCCGAAACCCTCAAGTGACGGTCCGGTCCTGAAGTGTTCAGAAAGGTATTGATCGCCAACCGCGGCGAGATCGCCCTGCGGGTCATCCGCGCCTGCCGCGAGCTGGGGATCCGCACCGTGGCCGTCTACAGCGAGGCCGACCGCGAGAGCCTGCACGTGCGCTTCGCCGACGAGGACGTGTGCATCGGCCCGCCCCCGGCGCGCGAGAGCTATCTCAACATCCCCCGCATCATCGCCGCGGCCGAGGTCACCGGCGCCGACGCCATCCACCCCGGCTACGGCTTCCTGGCCGAGAACGCGGAGTTCAGCGAGATCTGCGCGGCCAGCGAGCTCACCTTCATCGGCCCCACCCCGCAGCAGATCCGCCTGATGGGCGACAAGGCGGCGGCGCGGCGCACGATGAAGGAGGTGGGCGTCCCCATCGTTCCCGGCACCGACGCCATCGGCGACGCCGACGAGGCGCTGGCCGAGGCGCGGGCGATCGGCTTTCCCGTGCTCATCAAGGCGGCGGCCGGCGGCGGGGGGAAGGGGATGCGGGTGGCGCAGGACGCTGGCGAGTTCGAGCGGCAGTACTCGATGGCGCGCAACGAGGCCGCCGCCGCCTTCGGCGACGACACCGTGTACGTGGAGAAGTACCTCGCGCGCCCGCGCCACATCGAGTTCCAGGTGCTGGGCGACAGCCACGGCCGCGTGATCCACCTGGGCGAGCGCGACTGCTCCATCCAGCGCCGCCACCAGAAGCTGATCGAGGAGGCGCCGTCTCCCGCGCTCTCGGAAGAATTGCGCGAGCGGATGGGCGACGCGGCGGTGCGCGGGGCGCAGGCCATCGAGTACGTGGGCGCGGGCACCATCGAGATGCTGCTGAACGACGACGGGTCGTTCTACTTCATGGAGATGAACACCCGCATCCAGGTGGAGCATCCCGTCACCGAGATGTGCACGGGGTTCGACCTGGTGAAGGAGCAGATCCGCGCCGCGGCGGGGCTCCCGCTCTCCATCCCCGAGCGGGCCATCCACCTGCGCGGCCACGCCATCGAGTGCCGCATCAACGCCGAGGACCCGGCGCGCAACTTCGCCCCTTCGCCCGGGACGATCGCCACCTTCCACCCCCCCGGCGGGCCCGGCGTGCGGGTGGACACGCACATGTACGCGGGCTACCGCGTCCCGCCGTACTACGACTCGCTGCTGATGAAGCTGATCGTGCACGGGTCCAGCCGCGACGAGGCCATCGCGCGGATGCGGCGGGCGCTGGCCGAGACGGTGATCGAGGGCGTGCACACCACCATCCCCTTCCTCCAGGCGGTGATGGACCACCCGGCGTTCATCGCGGGCGAGGTCGACACCAAGTTCCTGGAGCGGATGATGAGCGAGCGGGCGGCCGCATGAAGCTGGACGTGCTGCTGACCCCCGGCGAGCTGATGCCGGGCGACATCGCCGAGCGCACCGTGGTGGTGATCGACGTGCTGCGCGCCAGCAGCACCATCGTGCAGGCGCTGGCCGCCGGCGCCAAGGCGCTCTTCCCGGTCGCGTCGATCGAGGAGGCGCTTAGGCTCGCCAACACGCTGGGGCGCGACGAGGTGCTGCTGTGCGGCGAGCGCAAGTCGCTTCCCATCGAGGGGTTCGACCTGGGGAACTCGCCGGGCGACTTCACCCCCGAGCGGGTGGGGGGGAAGATGCTGGTGATGAGCACCACCAACGGCACCGGGGCGATGATGGCCGCCTCGGCCGCGTCGCGCGTGCTGGTGGGCTCGTTCCTCAACCTGCAGGCGATGGTGGACGAGCTGGTGCGGACGGAGGCCGAGCCGGTGTTCCTCTGCTCCGGCCGCGAGACCAAGTTCGGGCTGGAGGACGCCGTGTGCGCGGGAAAGATGGCCGCCGCGGTGATGGCGGCCGCGGGCGGGGACGCGGAGTGGGAGCTGAACGACGGCGCGCTGGCCGCCCTCGCGCTGGCCGAGCGCTACGCCGAGCTGGAGCCGCTCTTCGCCACTGTCGCGGCGGGGAAGCAGATCGCCGAGGCGGGGCTGGCGGAGGACCTGGCCTTCTGCGCCCAGGCCGACCTGCACGACGCGATCCCCGTGCTCACCGACCGCCAGATCGTCCTCGCCCCGGTGGCCGTCGAGAGCTGATCCTCGGTAGCCGGCGGACAAACGTAGACGAGGCCTCTCGCTCGCGCGGGAGGCCTCTCCTGTTCTCAGCCAATCTCAAAAGAAAGTCTCACGCAGAGTTAGCAGAGTCAGCAGAGTAAAAAACTGCTTACCCTGCTAACCCTGCGTGAGCCCTTCTGTTTTAGTTGCGTACGGGAAAGAAGCTGCCGTTCGGGCCGGTGATGTGCGACACGACGTGCGCAAGATCCTGCAGCCCGACGAGCCGAACCGCGCCTACTCACGCACTGCCGCACTCACGCACTTTCACGCGTACTCCGGCACCCGCTCCAGCAGCCGCCGCCGGTAGCCGCGCGAGAGCTTGACCTCGCTGCCGTCGCGGAGGATGAGGATGCCGTCGCCGGCGGCCATGGGGTGCAGCTCGGCCACGCGGTCGAGCTGCACGATGGCCGAGCGGTGCACGCGCAGGAAGCGGTCGGGGTCCAGCCGCTCCTCCAGCATCCCGATCTTCTCGCGGATCAGGTAGCCCTTCTTGCCGGCGTGCAGGCGCACGTAGTTCCCCTCGGCCTCCACCCAGTCGATGTCGGCGGTGCGCAGGAACTCCACCTTGCCGCGCACCTTCACCATCACCCAGTCGAGGTAGCGGCCGCGCGGGCGCGAGGCGGCCTCGTCGGCGCCGCGGTCGCGGGCCAGCTGCTCCAGGAGCGCGGCCAGGCGGTTGGGTGCGTCGCCGGCGCGGCGCTCGACCTGGGTGCGGCCGCGCTCGAGCGCCTGGTTGAAGCGCTCCACGTCGAACGGCTTGAGCAGGTAGTCGAGCGCGTGCACCTCGAAGGCGCGCAGCGCGTAGCGGTCGTGCGCGGTGACGAAGATCACCGCGGGGAGGTCGCCGCCCAGGTGCTCGAGCACCTCGAAGCCGTCCATCTCGGGCATCTGCACGTCCAGGAACACCAGGTCGGGGCGGGTCTCGCGGATGGCGTCCACGGCCTGGCTCCCGCTCTCGCAGACGGCCACCACGTCCACCTGGTCGTCGTGCTCGCGCAGGAGCCGCAGGACGCGGCGCCGGGCCAGGGGCTCGTCGTCGGCCACCACCACGCGCATCGGCTCGCTCATGCGGCAACCTCCACGGGATGCGCCGCGCGCTGGGGCGCCGGGACGGCCGCGCGGCGGAAGGGGATCTCGACGGCGGCCACGGTGCCGCCGATGGGGCAGTGCGTCAGCTCCAGCCGGGCCTCGGGCCCGTACATCTGCTCCAGCCGCGCGCGGGTGTTGCGCACGCCCACGCCCTGGCGCTGGCGCGGACGCGCGTCCGTCTGCGGGCCGCGGCCGTTGTCGTGCACCTCCATGCGCAGCCGGCCGTTCTCGCGCACAGTCTTCACCAGGATCACGCCGGTGCCGCCCAGCGACGCGGTGCCGTGGCGGATGGCGTTCTCCACCAGCGGCTGCAGCACCAGGTTGGGCACCATCGCATCCCGCGTCTCCGGCTCCACGTTCACCATCACCTCCAGCCGGTCGTGGAAGCGGGTGCGCTGGATCTCCAGGTACGCCTCCAGGAACTCCATCTCCTGCGCCAGCGTGACCTCGTGCGTCTGCGCGTTGTCGACGGTCAGGCGCAGCAGGTCGCCCAGGCGCGCGATCATGCGCTCGGCGGCGTCGGGGTCCTCGTGCACCAGCTCGCTGATGGTGTGCAGGGTGTTGAACAGGAAGTGCGGCTGGATCTGCATCTTCAGCGCTTCCAGCCGCGCCTCGGCCAGGCGCTCGTCCATGCGCGCGGCGTGCACCTCGCGGTCGCGGAAGCGGCGGTAGTAGTCGAAGGCGTACGCGGCGCCCACGATGGCCACGTACCACTGGATGTCGAAGTAGAAGGAGCGGAAGTACTCGAAGAAGGGCGCCGGGTTCTCGGGCCACAGCACGCCGCCCAGCTTCCAGTTGAACACCACCGACGACAGCCCCACCGCCAGCGCCGCGGGAACGTGCACGGCCACCGACAGCGGCCACTTGCGGCGCGTGAAGCGGAAGCGCAGCCCGAGCCAGAAGATCGGGAGGCACAGGAGCGCCCAGTAGTAGGCGTCGGCCAGGTTCCCCACGAACGAGCGCGGGCTGGTGACCTTGGGGATGCCGAAGAAGAAATGGTTGATGTACGGCCGCGCGCCGAAGAACAGCCCGACCACGGTCCAGAACAGGAAGAGCGAGCGCGCGCGCGGCCAGCGTCGCGGGGCGTCGGCGGGAGACGGCGTGGCGTCGGGCATCCGTGGGTCGGTCCGCGGGACGGTGCTGCGGCCGAAGCGCGCGGGGTGCGCGGAGTTCGGGAGGGTGGGCGGAGGAGCCGTGAGCGGCCTCCCCACATCCAACGCCTCAGGACGGATTTCTCGGACAGCCGGTTTCAGCGGCGGCGGATCCGCCGCCGCCCGCTCTCCACGGGTGACACGTCCTTGGGAGATGCGGGAGAACGCCTGTGTTCAGGCGGTGCACCGGGCCTGTCCTGCTAAAATCTTACCCACGGCGTTCCGGGTTTGATCCCCGGCCGATCACGAGGTTTGTCCCAAGCCGCCGCAACCCTTTGGATGCACTTCGGAGAGGATTGGTTGGAGGAGCAAGGATGATGGATTCGCAGCGAAAAGCACGCGCGCGGAGGTGCCGGCCTTATCCCTTCTCCGCCTCCTGCCGGACGAGGCCGAACTCCGCCATCACATCGCCCAGGGAGATCAACTCGTCGCGCGCGGCAGCTACGTCGGCAACGCGATCCAGCGCGCGAAGCAGCAGCTCGAAATTCTCCGGCCTCTCTTCAAAGTCGATCATCCTTCGGTAGCGATCGTATCCGAGCAGGATTCCCACAGGCTCGGTGCCGCGGTGCACTACGATGACATCACCCGACTCCGCTCGCACCAACAGCTCCCGGGCTGAACGGCGCAGGTCGGCCAAGGTGATCATCTCTTCTTGCTCGATCGAAGAATCCATGCTGACCTCCTGGATGAGGGGAGTACAATCTACACACAAATCACCGACCGCTCGACCCTCTGATTCACGAGATTCCAGCTGGGGTGCGGTCGAGGTCACAAAGATTCCTGGGTTTGCAAGCGATTGCGCAGACGCTGATTACGGACTGACCGGCCTCAGGATGATGTCTAAATGGACCCGCGTGCTGGGCGCGGAGTCGCGGACTCTCGAGCTCTCTGCCTCACGATCACAAATCCGTTCGCGGGATGGGCTCCGTATCACCCGCTACGTGTGACGGGAACGCAATCCATCTCCCTCAGATCGAACGGAGGATGTATGAGGATTCCACGGATGCGGCGGGCGCGGGCCGCGGCGGCGGTGCTGGCGGCGCTGGGGTGCGCCGGCGTGCTGGCCGTGCGCGACGGCTTCGGCTCGGACCACCAGGACACGCCCGAGGTCGAGCTCTCGCCGCGGCTGGACATCAACGACGTGTACGCCTTCCCCGGAAGCGACGAGAGCCGCATCGCCCTCGTCGTCACCACCCAGTCGCCCATCACCCCGGCGGCCACGGGCGCGGCGCGCTTCGATCCCAACGCGCTGTACCAGATTAAGATCGACAACACCGGCGACGCGGTGGAGGATCTCGTCCTCCAGCTCCAGTTCGACGACCTGACCGGCGGAGGCCAGCGCGTGGCCCTCTTCGGCCCCATCGCGCCGGCGACGACGGGGAAGTTCAACCGCGTCGCCAAGGCCACGCCGGACGTGGTGGGGAACATCAACACCGTGCTCGCCGGCGGCCCCAACGGCGCGATCCAGCTCTTCGCCGGACCGCGCGACGATCCCTTCTACATCGACCTTGACCAGTTCTTCCGCATCGTCCCCGACCGGCGCCCGTCACGCGGCCCGCTGTCGCTGATCGGCCCCGCGCCCGAGGCGAGCGCCTTCCGCCCGAAGTGCACCAACGGCACGCCGAACGCCGGCCAGTCGCAGTTCGACCCGGCGCACGGGTGCGCGGCCGACTTCGTCCGCACCTTCAACGCGATGGCCATCGTGGTGGAGCTTCCCGAGGCCATGATCAAGGGCGCGGGGAACAACGTGGGGATCTGGGCCACGGTCAGCCGCTGACCGGCGCCTTCAATCACAAAGGAGACGAAGATGAGGATGATCCATGCGGCCCTGCCGGCGCTCGCCGCGGCCGCGCTGCTGGGGGCCGGATGCCGCGACACCCGCACGGTGGTGGAGGTGCAGACCGACACCGTGACCGTGCACGACACCGTCCGCATCGGCAACACCACGGTGACCTTCGACCAGATGGAGCGGCTGGCCAACCCGCTGGTGAGCGAGGTGTTCGTGGACAAGCGCGAGCACGGCCACTTCAACGCCAGCCAGCCGAGCGAGGACGTGGCCCAGTTCCGCGACGACGTCGCCCGTTTCATCACCACGGTGGCCGGGCGCGATGGGGCGTACGCCAACGCCGTCGCCGCCGCGCTCACCCCCGACATGCTGCTGGTGCGGCTCGACAAGACCGGCGGCGGCCCCTTCGGCGCCAACGTGGGGTGGCTGACCTACGTCCTCGATCCCGCCAACGGCTACGGCGGCCGCAAGCTCCAGGGCGACGACGCGGTGGACAAGGGGCTGGCGGTGATCTTCGGCAGCGCGCTGGGGAACAACGCCAACGTCAGCCCCGGGCTGGTGACGGACAACGTGGACGCGAACGATCGCACGCACAGCGCCACGTTCCCGTACCTCGCCGCGCCGAACTGAACGCCGTCCGCCGGCCGAGAGAGTACGAAAGCACGGACGCACGAGGTACGTTGGGGGGATGCGGACGCAGGGGCCGCGGTTTCGACCGGCCGTGGCCCCATCCCACAACGTCGACGGGCGAGGACGCGATGAGACACGGGTGGAGCGCGGTTGCGATGGCCGTTCTGCTGGCGGGCGCCGCTGGGGAAGCGTGCACCCGGCATCCGCCCGCTCCCGCGCCGGTGGCGCCGCCTCCGGCACCGCCTGAGCCGCCGCCATCGCGACACATGGTTGTCGACGGCTTCAACTTTCTCCACGTCTGCCTGGTGCGGGACGGGGAGATGAAGCAGGTGGAGGCCGAGTACAACCCGGCTACGGGCGACACCACCGTCGCCGGACGCCTATTCCGGGAAGTGTATCCCGTCACCGGCGAGTACGCGTCCGCCACGCGGTGGTATGCCGGCAACGAGCCGGTCACGTTCGCGGGCGGCCGGTACGTGAAGGAGGGGCTGACGCGGGTGCTGAACGTGGGGGACGTCGTCCCCGTGGGCACGTACAACGGCGTGACCGTGTTCGCCGAGGAGTCCGATCGCCGGGAACGGCCGGAGGCGCTCTACTTCCCCGTGAGCCCGGCGTGCCTGTTCCAGCCCTACATCCCCGCGGAACGGGGCTATCCTGTCCGTGGGTGAAGAGATCGAGGGGAGATGGAGATGAAGATGCGCAGACGCGCGTTTACAATCGTCGCGGCGATGCTGATCGCCGGCGCGGTGGCCGCATCCGCGCGCGCCGCCGTCGCCCACGCGGACGAGGCGCGGGCGCGGCGCTCGGCCGATGCGATTCGCGCGGCCGCCGCCATCCGCGCGGACGAGGCGGCGCGGCGGGACGCGGAGGTGCGCTTCTTCGAGGCGCGCGTGGCCGAGGACCCCTTCGCCGCGGCGGACCGCGCGCGGCTGGCCGGCCTCTACCTGCAGCGCGCGCGGGAGACGGGCGACTACGCCGACTACCCGCGCGCGGAAGCTGCGGCGCGCGCGTCGCTCGATGCGCGCGGCGAGCGCAACGCCGCTGCCCGCGTGGCGCTGGCGAACGCGCTGATGGCGCAGCACCGCTTCCCGGAGGCGCGGCGCGAGGCGGAGAGGCTGGTCGCCGCGGAGCCGGACCGCGCGTCGTACCGCGGCCTGCTGGGCGAGCTGCAGATGGAGCTGGGGGATTACGATGCGGCCCGCGCGACGTTCGGCTCGCTCCTCTCCGAGCGCGGCAACCTGGGCGTGGCGCCGCGGCTGGCGCGCTGGCTCGAGATGATTGGCCGAACCAACGATGCACGCACGATCCTCTACCAGGCCGGGCAAGACGCGGCCGCGCGCGGCGACCTGCCGCCCGAGCAGGTGGCGTGGTTCCATCTCCGCGCCGGAGACCTGGAACTGCGTAACGGGCGGCTGGACGCGGCGGAGGACGCTTTCCGCGCCGGCCTCGCGGTCCATCCCGAGGACTACCGCCTGCTGGGCGAGATGGCGAAGCTGGCCGCCGCGCGCGGAGACAACGCCGCGGCGCTGGCGCTGGGCGAGCGCGCAGTCGCGCAGGTGCTGGATCCCGCGACGCTGGCGGTGATGAGCGACGCCGCCCTGGCCGCCGGCGACCGCGCGAAGTCGGAGGAGTACGCGCGGGTGATGGAAGTCTCCGTCCGCCGCCAGGCCAGCGCGCTGCACCGCGGCTGGGCGCTCTTCCTCCTCGACGGCGGCCGGCAGATCGACGCGGTCGCGGCGCAGGCCGAGGCCGACCTCCGCGTCCGCCGCGATGTGTACGGGTGGGACCTGCTGGCCTGGGCGCGTCACAGGCAGCACCGCGACGGCGAGGCGCTCGCCGCGATGGCGCAGGCGCTCCGTCTCGGCACGCGCGACGCCACGCTTCTCTTCCACGCGGGGACGATCGAGCACGCGCTCGGCCACGAGGCGGCGGCGGAGCGGTATCTCCGCGACGCGCTGGAGATTAATCCGCACTTCCATCCGCTGCGGGCGCGCGAGGCCCGCGCGGTGCTCGACTCCATCCGCGGCTGAGGTGGGCGATGTCCGAGCTGCTGACCTATCTACAGGTGGGGTTCTGGCACATCGTGAACCCCGAGGCGCTGGATCACATCCTCTTCCTGCTCGTGCTCGCCGCCATCTACCGCTTCCGCGACTGGCGCGACGCGCTGTGGGTGGTCTCCGCGTTCACCGTCGGGCATTCGGTGACGCTGGCGCTCGCCGTCACCGGCGCGGTGCGGCTGCCGACGGACGTCATCGAGTTCCTCATCCCCGTCACCATCGTGCTGACGTGCGGCGAGAACCTGGCGGTGACGGACCGCACGCGCGCGCCGTGGGGCGGGCGCTACCGGCCGGTGTTCGCGGCGGCGTTCGGGCTGGTGCACGGTGCCGGCTTCGCCAACTACCTGCGCGACCTGTTCGTGGACCGCGTGGCCGTGCCGCTGCTCGGCTTCAACCTGGGGATCGAGGCGGGGCAGATCGTGGTGCTGCTGGCCGCGGGCGCCGCGTTCGCGCTGGTAGACCGCGGCCTGCGCGCGGCGCCGCTCCGCCGCATCTCAGCCGCGCCGCTGCGTGCGCGGGTGGTGATGGTGTCGTCCACCGTCGCCGTCGTGGCCGCGGTGTGGGCGGCGCAGCGCAGTCCTTGGTGAGCGGAGTTCGGGGGTGATGGAGATCGATAGTGATGGAGATCGATGGCGATGGATGGAGATTCGCGACGATGCGAGTGAACTCGCGGCCTCGCGGCTACAACCACACGCAGTCCGCCTTCGCGGACTTCATCGGCTCGGCGAGACGATTCGGCTCGTCGGCGCGACGTTCGTCGCGGCGGGGATGGTGATCGCGGCGGCGGGGGCGGCGCCGGGGCGGATGCATCCGCTGCACACCACGCTGACGCAGATCACCGCCGGGCCGGGGCGCGCGACCATCTGGGTGCGCGCGTTCGCGGACGACTTCGCGCGCGGCGTGGCGGCGTCGCCCGCGCCGGCGGGCGGAGACGCGGCGCAGGCGTACCTCGCCGCGTCCGTCGCGGTGTGGGACCGCGCGGGGCGGCGCGTGGCGCTGGCGCCGTGCGGGTCGCGGCGCTCGGGCGACCTGCTGTGGTTCTGCCTGCGCGCGCCGGCGCCGGGCGGGTTGCGCGGCGCGCGGGTGCTGAACCGGATGCAGTGGGCCGTCTACGACGACCAGGTGAACGTCGTTCAGGCGCAGTACGGCGGCCGCACCACCAGCCTCCTCTTCGTCCCCGGCGACGGGCCCAAGCGGCTGCCGTAACGTCGACTCTCGCGCAGGTTTGCGGGGCGAATGAATTCGCGGCAACAACCACACGAAGTCCGCCTTCGCGGACTACTGGCATCGGCACGGACGAGAGTTCCGCGTGCGCGACCGGCCTCGCACCCACCCTCCCCCCAGTCGGTTTTGGGGGGAGGGTCGCGCGCAGCGCGGGGAGGGGGGCGGGGATGCCGCGGCATCACGATCGCCCGCCTGTCGCACCGCGCGCATCCCCGATTCCGCCGACGCATCCGACATCGCGCCACACCTCGTATCTCCCGTCACCCGCATGCACCTGGGCACACGGAGACGATGGGGCGCGATGATCTACTTCGCCGGGCAGCCCGCGACGGACCTGCGGCGGTTGTTGCGCCATCCGGCGGCGGGTAGATTCCGCCGCATTTCCCGGCAGCCGCCGCCGCGCGGGGAATCCGCGGCGCGGCAGGCAGCGTATCATCCCACAAGGAGCCACCACTTGGGCGTGCCCGACACGCTCGTTCCGGCGCAGGCCGACCGCGAGCTGGTGCGGCGCATGGCCGCGGGCGACGAGGCCGCGCTGGGCGAGCTGCACGACCGCTTCTCCACCCTGGTGCACTCGGTGGTGCTGCGCATCGTGGGCGATCCCGACGACGCCGAGGAGGTGCTGGAGGAGACCTTCTGGCAGGCGTGGCGGCAGGCCGGGCGGTACGAGGAAGGGCGCGGCGGGATCAGCACCTGGCTGGTGATGATGGCCCGCAGCCGCGCGGTGGACCACGTGCGCAGCCGCCGCCGCTTCCGCGAGGAGCGCTGGGAGCAGCTCCCCGAGCCGGCGGAGATGGACGGCGGCGGCGCGGACGCGGGCGAGCCGTCGCCGCTGGAGTCGGCGCAGGCGGACGAGGTGCGGCGGGTGGTGGCGCAGGCGGTCGCGAAGCTGCCGCCCGAGCAGCGCGAAACGGTGGAGCTGGCCTACTTCCGCGGGATGAGCCAGACGGAGATCGCGGAAGCCACGGGCCAGCCCCTGGGGACGGTCAAGACGAGGGCGCGGCTGGCGCTCCAGAAGCTCAGGGAGGCGCTGGCGGTGCTCCGGGAGGACGGACGATGAGCCTCGAGATGACGCACGACGACGTGCGGGCTGCGCTGGCCGCCGAGGCTCTGGGCGCCCTCGACGGCGAGGAGGCGGAGGCCGTGCGCGCGCACCTGGCCGGCTGCGACGAGTGCCGCCGCGAGCTGGAGTCGCTGCGCGAGACGGCGGCGGCGCTGGCCTACGCGGCGCCGCAGGTGCCGATGGACGCGGACCGCTCTGCCCGGCTGCGCGCGCGCCTGGTCGCCCGCGCGGCGGCGGATCGCGGCGGGGCATCGGCCGATGCCCCGCCGCCGGCGAACCGCATCGGCGCTCTCGCGTCGGGAGACGAGGAATCCGGGGTGATCCCCATCTCCCGCGCGCGCGGGCGGCGGGGGATGATGGGTGGGGGATGGCTGGCGGCCGCGGCGGCGGTGCTGCTGCTGATCGCCGTCGGCGCCTACGCCGCGCGGATGAAGGGGCGATACGAGGCGCTGAGCGACCGGTACGCCTCGCTGGACCAGGAGCGCACGCAGCTCGTCCAGGCGATCGCGAAGCGCGACTCGACCGTGGCCGCGCTCTCGGGGCCGGGCGTGCAGGTGATCGAGCTGGCGTCCACGCAGCGGCGGGCGCCGGGCGGGCGTATGTTCTGGGATCCCGCCACCGCGCGCTGGACCTTCTTTGCGCACGACCTCCCGGCGCTGCGGCCGGACCGCGACTACCAGCTCTGGCTGATCACCCCCGCCGGGCCGGTGAGCGCGGGCACCTTCAAGCCCACGCCCGACGGGCTGGCGACCGTCCAGGCCACCTACGCCCTCCCGCGCGACCAGCTCCGCGCCGTCGCCGTCACCGAGGAGCCGGAGGGCGGACTGCCCCGGCCCAGCGGCCAGCCGCTCATCCTCGGCACCTACGGCGAGTAGGGCGATCGGGATCGCGAGCAGACCAAGCGCCCCGGCGGAGCCGTCCGCCGGGGCGCTTCCGCGCATTGGCGCACCGATGTTGCATCGCCACCTTCGCGACACCTTCAGCCACGGAGGCGACGATGGCGGACAACACCCGGGGCGGGCGCGCGGGCGACAAGATGCACGGCGGCGAGCACCGCGGCGGCAGCCGGCCGCAGTACTCGCCAAACGCGATTGTGAAGAACCCCACCAGCCAGCAGTACGAGGCCGACAAAACCCACCGCCGCCGCCAGAAGACGGGCGGGTGAGATCCTCGCCCCCCGTATCGAGCGAAACGTCGGAACCAGCGCCCCGGCCGATCCCCCGATCGCCGGGGCGTTGCGCGTCCGCCTCGTAGGAGGCCATGGACGTGCTGCAGAGCTGATGCTCCCCGTGATCCCTTCGGGCCTAATCAGTAAAATTATGTGGTGAAAATCTCCTGCTTACTTCCCGCCTTTCCTGCTCTCGCGTGAACGGACGGGTGCAAGTTTTCTCTGAATTCCGTGAAAATAGCCACCGTGGGCGCCCATTATATCCCATCGCGTGGCCTTGACAGGTTTCTACGCCATATACAATTTCGGACTAAACATGTGAATACATCACCCGGACAGATCGCGCGCGCCGAACAGAGAACTCTCGAACCGAACCGGGACTGCACGCCGCAGTCCCACCACACTACCCGGAGGCAACATGTTCCGACGCACCACCCTCCACCCCGTGCTCGTCCTCGCGGCCGGGCTCGCCGCCACCGCCTGCGGCGACCGGACGTCGCCCGTGGCGTCCGAGCCCGTCACCCGCGCTCCGAACGCCGCTGCGCAGCGCACCGCGCCGGGGCTCGACGGCAGGTTCCTCGAGCTGTCGCGGCAGGTGCCCGGCTTCGGCGGGTACTTCTTCGATTCGCAGGGAGACCTGAACGTCTACCTGACCGATCTGCGGCAGGAGGCGGCCGCCCGCTCCGCCGTGGCCGACGTGGCGGCCGGCCGCGCGGGATCGGCAGTCCACCCCTTCACCCGGCCCGCGGCCACCCGGATCCGGCAGGGCGAGTACGACTTCGTGCAGCTGAACGCCTGGCGCGAGCGCCTGCGCGAGGCCTTCTCCATCTCCGGCGTGCAGTCGCTGGACGCCGACGAGGCCGCCAACCGCGTGCGGGTGGGCGTGACGAGCGCCGAGGCCGGCGCGCGGGTCCGGGCGCTGGCGGAGCGCGCCGGCGTGCCGGCGGGCGCGCTGGTGGTGCGGGTGGAGTCGCCCGTGCAGCTCCTGGCCACCGTGCGCGACTACACGCGCCCCGTCGTGGGCGGGCTGCAGATCGACAACTCGGGGTGCACGCTGGGGCTGAACGTGTGGTATTCGAACCCGGGGGTGAACGTGCCGGTGGGCACCGCCGGCTTCTTCACCGCGTCGCACTGCAGCTCGGTCATCGGCGGGACCGACGGGAGCATCGAGCGGCAGGGCGGGGTGCAGATCGGGCATGAGCTGTACGATCCCGCGTTCTTCGACCACGCGGCGTATGCCGGGTGCCCCACCACCAACCACTGCCGCTGGAGCGACGTGTCCTTCTTCTCGTACGACGCGGGGGTGAGCTGGCAGCTGGGCGCCGTGGCGCGCACCCTCTACCGCGGGGTCGGGCTGTTCCAGACCGGCTCGATCGACGTCGACGCGGCCAACCCGCGGTTCACGCTGGTGGCGGGCGCCAGCCCCGCGGTCGGCACCTACCTGTCGAAGGTGGGGCGCACGACCGGGTGGACCGAGGGGCCCGTGGCCCAGACCTGCGCCGACGTGCTGCAGCGGGTGGGCGACCACCTGCTCCTCTGCCAGGACAGGGTCGACGCGTACGCGATCGGCGGCGACAGCGGCTCGCCCGTGTTCCAGTGGACCTACTCGGGCTCCTCCGCCTACGTGGCCGGGATCGTGTGGGGGCGCACCCTGGACGCGAACGACCAGCCGGCCGGCGGGCTGTGGTTCAGCAACACGGCGCGGATCAGCAGCGACTTCGGGTACGGCATCACCTGGTTCTGATTCGTTTGATCCAGGAACAGTAGAGGCTCACGCGGAGACGCGGAGGCGCGGAGAACTCATCCCGGCGGTGAGTTC
>DASUYB010000056.1 GCA_036377595.1 Longimicrobium sp.
CGTGCCTCCACAGTGCGGGCACGGCTCACTCTGCTTCGTGCGTTGGCGCGCCATCTCCCTCTCCAGGCTTGGGGAAGCCAGCGAAACCCAGGCGCGAGAAGCTATCTGTTCGATTCGTCCATGTCAAAGGGAGTCACTACCTATAGATCCTTCGGCCTGCAAACGCTTGCACCGACGCTGGTTACAGTCTGGCCGGCCTCAGGATGACGTCAGCTTTGGAATCAGCCAGCGAAACGGCCCGGAGATCCGATCTCCGGGCCGTTCGTCTTCATCCTAACCGGTCCTCAATACCACTTCGTGAGCTCGATGCCCTGGTAGTAGTGCTTGAGGATCTCGTCGTAGGCGCGGCCCTTCTCGGCCATCCCCACGGCGCCGGTCTGCGACAGGCCCACGCCGTGCCCGAAGCCGCCGCCGTAGACCACGAATCCGTCCACCTCGCCCGTCTTCCGGTCCAGCACCGGCTCGATGTAGAAGAGGGTGGAGAGGAGCGACTGCAGCTGGCCGCTGGTGTTGATGAACTTCAGCGACGTGCGGATGTGGTCGCGCGTGTCGGTGAAGGTGCCCGCCTCGGTCACGTACTCGATGGCGATCGCCCGGCCCGACGGCCCGCGCTGGGTGACGTTGATGGCAAGCACGCGCCCCACCGGCTGCCCCGCGTAGGCGGAGATCACCTCGCTGATCTCCTCCGCCGACCACTCGAAGGTCCAGCGGTGGAAGCGCGCCCAGTCGCTCTCGAAGTCACCCTCCTTCGCGTTGCGCAGCGAGGCGGCGTTGGCGTGGCTGCGGAAAACCTCCAGCGAGGGCACGTGCTCGAACGCCTGGCCGCGCTCCGCGTCGGGCACGCCGCGCAGGTACGGCACCGGCGCGGAGTTGAACGCCTCCTCGTTGTCCGCCGTGTGCCCGCCGGTCGTCGACGAGTAGAGCGCGGTGATCAGCTTGCCGTCGTAAGTCGCCGCGATTCCCGCGGTCTCGTCCACCGCCTGCGTGGACATCGGGTGCTCGGCCGCGTAGCCGCCGTACACCTGGTCGCTCGTGGTGGCCAGCAGGTCGTAGCCGTCGGACGCGCGCTTGCCCAGCCCGGAAAGCGCGTAGGTGCGCGCCGCCACCGCCTGCGCCTTCAGCGCCTCGAGCTCGGGGAAGACCGTCGGCCCCAGCTCGCGCGGCACCACGCCGTAGAGGTACTCCTCCATCGGCAGCTGGTTGATCCCCGCCAGCGTCCCCGCCGCGTTCACCCGCACCTCCGCCTGCCCGCGATAGACGACGCCGGCGATGGTGACGAGCCCGTCGGACGAGGTCAGGTAGACGGGATTGTTCGCGTCCACCGTCTGCGCGCCGCGCGCGACGCGGTAGACGGTGACGCCGGGGTCCGCCTTCACCACGTAGAAGGCGTCGGCGGCGGCCAGCCCCTCGGCGATCAGCTGGTTCTTGAACGCCGTCCGCGCGGCGAAGGTGTTGGCCGGCGGCGGATCGAACTTGCCGATGAACAGGCGCGTGCAGTTGGCCGCGGGGACGAACTCCGTCATCGTCGGATACCCCTTCGCCTCCGCCGCCGCCTTGCGCGTGGCGACGGCGGCGGCGCTGCCGCACATCACCTGCAGGCGATACCACGAGCGGATGACGGACTGCAGGGTGACGGTGGCCGAGCCGTTGCTCCCGCTCATCAGCAGCGCGCCGGTCACGCGGTCGCGGATCTCGTACGCCGCCGCGGCGCCGATGTCCACCGAGCCGGCGGCGGGGACGACGCCGATGCGGATGTTGCCGTTCCACGCCTGCGCGCTGACGTCGCGCAACGCGGGGCCGCCGGGCTCGCGCGGCGTGGGGCCGAGCGGATCGCGGTCGCTGCACGCCGCCAGCACCAGCGACAGCGCCAGCGCGGCCGGGGTGAGTCGTAGGGAGATGGGATTGCGTCGCATGGGGAGCGACCTCGTCGGTGGGAAGGTTTCCGGCGACTCCACGCCGCCGCGCGCCGTGCGGCGGGGGATGCCGGACGGGCTCGGGCGGGAACGCTTGTCGTGGTCGCGTCCATCCTAAGGCACGTGGAGAGCGGCGGCAACCGTGCACCCGGCTCCCAGCGCCACGGCCGGCATCCGGACGCCAGGCGGACGCGCGCGCCCCCGCACCGATCTTCGCCGTGCCGCGCTCAGATTCTCCCGCCCCATCGCCGCCCCGGTCCACCGAGGCGGCCCCGTCCCATAGTGCGATCCCGGAGCGGAAACGTCCGAGGGCGGCGCGACGGGTGAATCGCACGGCACGAGCGGGATCTCCACCATTTCACCCGATCGTTCCGCCGCCGGTGCGGGATATGCCTGTGAGGCGGGACGGAGCGAATCCTCCCTCCCGCCCCGCTCCTCACGCCCGCGGCTGCACGACCACTCCTTTCAGCCGCATCCGACCACGAATCCAGGCAAGGCCCGGTCTCCGGCGGCGCTCCCACGGCGTCCGGAACGGTGCGCCCGGCGCCTCCTCGCGTCCCGCCCTTCGACCGGGACGCTCCCACGCAACCCGTCGCATGGAGAGACGCGTTCCTCCCCCGTTCGCGAGGAGGAGCGTGTCCCGCGGGACGCAGGAAACCCGTTCCTGGCGTCCCTTTCGTCCTCGCATCCCGCTCGGGAGGAGGGTATCACCATGGCAAACCAGCTCATCAGGCAGGGCGACACCACCGGAACCGCCATCACCCGGCTGGCCATGAGCACGCTCGGCCTCGGCTTCGTGGCCACCGCGGTCCGCACCGACGGCGGGAAGCTGAAGGTGCAGGTCTGGAAGGTGTCGGACGGCAGCGGGGGCGCGGGCGCGCAGCAGATCGAGAACCTGGGCCACGCGTCCGGAGATGCCGTCTCCCGGGTGGCCGTGGTCACCCTCGCCCCGGACCTGTTCGTGACCGCCTCGCGCGACGGCAACGACAAGCTGAGCCTCACCGCCTGGAAGGTCGCGCAGAACGGCAACCAGGTCACCCCGCAGGACACCGTCACGGACGTAGCGGCCGACGAGGTGGCGGTGTGCGTCGCCCGGGGACTGGTGGTCACCGCCATACGTACCGGAGGCGGGAAGCTGAAGCTGACCGCGTGGAAGGTGGCGGCCGACGGGTCGACGATCGAGCGCCGCGGCGTGGCCACCGACATCGACATCGACAAGGTGGCCGTGGTGGGCACCAAATACGGAGTGGTGACCGCGGTCCGCAAAGCGGGCGGCGACCTGGGGGTGATCTCGTGGTCCGTGTCGTCCGACGGCTGGCAGGTGGAGCGGCGCGACGACGCCTCGGCGGGCGCGGTTTCGGAGGTGGTGGGCGCATACTTCACCTCGCTGGTGGACCCGGGCCTGGTGAACGAGCGGGCGGTGATCGCCACGGCCGTGCGCGACGACTCGGGCGGCCTGAAGGTGATCGACTGGTCGGTCGGGATGGACACCACGATGACCATCCACCGGCTTTCCAGCGCCCCGGGCGGAGCGTCGGTCAGCAAGGTCGCCATCGGCCGCGTGGGCACCGCCTTCGAGACCGACCGGCTGGTGACGGGGGTGCGCGACGGCGGGGGCAACCTCGAACTGCGGACCTGGACGACGGACTCGTCGCAGCAGCTCGCGCTCGAGGACACGGCGCCGGCCGGCCCCGCCGACGAGGTGGCGCTGGCCGAGGTGTACCAGACCCACCTGGTTTCCGCCATCCGCGGCGGACAGGGCAAGCTGAAGCTGATCGGCTGGAAGCACGGCTGATGGACACCGGCCGGTGGACGCTCACCCGGCCTGGAGAACGAGGGATCGATCCCCGGGGGCGTCCGGCCGAAGGTTGGCCGGACGCCCCCGGACGCTCCGCCCCACGCCGCTCCGGGACGCCGCGCCTCCATGCGCCGCGATTGCGGATGCGGGGACGCGTCCGTAACGTTGCCATTCCACGCCTGCACGCCCACCCGTCATCCCCTCGATCGCCCATGACACCGCTCCGCATCCGCCGCCGCATCTCCCTGCATCTCACCGCGCCCGTCGTGCTGGCGCTGACCGCGGCCGCGTGCGGCGGGGATGCGAAGGAGACGCGCGCGCTGGGCGAGCAGGCGCGCGCCACCGCGGTCGCCGCGCCCGCGACGGCGTCGTCTGCCGCGGCGAGCAACCCCGACAGCACGGGCGCGGAGGTGGTGACGATCCGCGGGCTGACGGGCGGCGACCGCGCGTGCTACGTGGACCTGGAGGGCACGGGCGTGGCCAGGTCGCCGCAGGAGGCCGCGTTCGCGGTGTGCGAGCGGAAGGAGCTGGTCGGCCGGCGCGTGCGGCTGTCGCGGATGCGCACGTGGGTGCTGGCCGCGTCGTGCGAGGGCGACCCCGAGTGCGCGCGGCGCGACACGGTGGACCTCATCGTCTCCGCCGAGCCGGTGCCGGAGGGCGCCGCCCCCGCGTCGGCGCCGGGGAACCGCTGACGGTCGCCCCGGAGGGTGTTGCTGAACCTGCAGGACGCGCTCATCGCCTGTCATCCTGAGGGCGCGGAGTACCGCCTGTGGCGTCCACGAAGAACTCTGCGCGCCCGAAGGATCTTGCATGGCGGGACGGATATCCGCTCGAGCGAGCAGGTCCGTGCGAAAAGCGAGTAGATCCTTCGGTCGGCGCCAACGTTCGGTGCGGACGCGAATCCGGCGCGGCGCCGCCCTCAGGATGACACCAGAGTGTCCCGGGACCTCGGTCTGGCAACACACTCCAGGAGATGGTGATGCGATACGTGATGAAGCAGCGGCTACTGTCGTTCGGCGACGACTTCCACGTGCGAGACGAGCACGGCCGCGACGTGTTCTTCGTGGACGGGAAGGCGTTCAGCCTGGGCAACCAGCTGTCGTTCAAGGACATGCAGGGGAACGAGCTGGCGTACATCAGGCAGAAGCTGCTCTCCTGGGGCCCCACCTACGAGATCCATCGCAACGGGCAGCTGGCCGCGGTGGTGAAGAAGCAGCTCTTCTCCTTCTTCCACCACAAGTTCACGGTCGACGTGCCCGGGCCCGACGACCTGGAGGCCGAGGGCGACTTCTTCGACCACGAGTACACCTTCCGGCGCGGCGGGCGCACGGTGGCCACGGTGTCGATGAAGTGGTTCAGCTTCGGCGACACCTACGGCATCGAGGTGGCCGAGGGCGAGGACGACGTGCTCATCCTCGCGAGCGCGGTGGTGATCGACCAGATCTGCCATTCCGGCGACGACAAACGGCATTGACCCGGCGCGGACGCGGATAGCTATTTGCTGGTGCGGGTCTCACCGGCCCGGCCGCCGCGCGACGGCGGCCGCGGCCCCTCGCCTTCCGGCACACCCTGGCGACTGCGGGGACCGTCACGTGGAAGCAGACCGGCCGGACACGGAGCAGGCCGCGCGGGACGACGTCTCCGCGCCCCGGGACGCCGGCCACGCGAGGGACCGGGCGGCGCGGCGCACGGCCGAGCACGAGCGCGACGCCGCCCGGGCCAGCCGCGACCGCTTCTCGTTCCTGGCCGAGGTCAGCCGCTGCCTGGCCGACTCGCTCGACTACGAGACCACGCTGACCACGGTGGCGGGGATGTCGCTTCCCTACCTCGACGCGTGGTGCATCGTGGACGTGCTGACGCCCGAGGGCGAGCTGCGGCGCCTGGCCGTGCTGCACCCCGACGCCGCCAAGCAGGAGATCGCGCGCGAGCTGCACCTGCGTTATCCCCCGCGCGCCGGCGACCTGATCGGCGCGCCGCGGGTGATCCGCACCGGGCGGCCGGAGATGGTGTTCGACGTGCCCGACGCGGCGCTGGTGGCCCTGGCGCACGACGACCATCACCGGGCGCTCCTGCGCGCGCTGGGGATCCGCTCGTACGTGATCGTGCCGATGGTGGCGCGCGGCCGCGTGCTGGGCGCCATGACCTTCGTGACCGCCGAGACGCAGCGGCGCTTCGGCGACATCGACGTGGTGATGGCCGAGGACCTGGCGCGCCGCGCCGCCATGGCGGTGGACAACGCGCACCTGCACGCCCAGGCGATCGAGGCCCGCGACGCCGCCGAGACCGCCGCGGCCGACGCCGAGGCCGCGCTGGAGGAGGCGCTCCAGGCCGAGGAGCAGCTGCGCGAGGCGCGCGACGTGGCCGAGGAGGCGCTGAAGGCCCGCGACGTCTTCGTGGCCACCATGACGCACGAGGTGCAGACCCCGCTGAACGCCATCATCGGCTACCTGCAGCTGCTGGAGATGGATATCAGCGGCACGCTGGGCGAGATGCAGCGCTCCTACGTCACCCGCGCCCAGGAGAGCAGCCGCCACCTGCTGCGGCTGGTGGGCGACGTGCTCGACTTCTCCAGGACCGAGGCCGCGGGGATGGTGGTGGCCCGCGACGAGGTGCGCGCGGCCGAAACCGCGCGGAGCGCGCTGTCGCTGGTGCGGCCGCAGGCCGCAGGCCGGCTGCTGACGCTGGTGGACCTGACCGCCGACGCCGGCGACCTGCGCTACCTGGGCGACGAGTACCGGGTGAGGCAGATCCTGGTGAACCTGCTGTCCAACGCCATCAAGTTCACGCCCCCCGGCGGGCGCGTGACGCTGGAGTGCCGCGCCGAGGGCGGCGAGGACGGCGGCGCGTGGCTGTGCTTCCGGGTGAGCGACACCGGCGCGGGCGTGAGCCCCGAAGACGCCGAGCGGATCTTCCAGCCTTTCGTGCAGGGCGAGGCCGGGCTCACCCGGCCGCACGGCGGCACCGGGCTGGGGCTGCCCATCAGCCGCCGCCTCGCGCGGATGATGGGGGGCGAGGTGACGGTGGAGGGGCACGGCGCCGAGGGCGGCGGCGGCGCCGTCTTCACCCTGCGCCTGCCCGCGGCCGGTGCGCCCGCGCCCGGCGCGCGCGGCGAAGGCGCGGACGCACGGGCGGAGCCGTCGCCCGCCGGACGCGCGCCGGCCGGGTCCGAAGCGGGCACGGAAGCGCGGGCGGCCGCGCGGCAGGGGCTGGGCGCCGCGGCCGAGGCGCTCCTCCGGCAGGTGACGACCACGGTGGACGAGTTCGTGCGCCTCGCCCGCGCCGATCCGGCGCTGGCGATCGGGCCGGAGATGACCGACGTGGACGTATCGGACCACCTGGGCACGCTGGTGATCGACGTGGCCAACTCGCTGGCGGTGCTGGGCGGCGCCGCCGGCGAGCCCACCGAGCTGCTGGCCGACGGGAGCCGCATCCAGCGGCTGATCGGCGAGCTGCACGGCGCGCAGCGGCAGCGGCTGGGGTGGACGGAAGCGCAGATCGAGCGCGAGATGGAGCTGGTGCGCGCGGTCTGCATGGAGGCCATCGACCGCTCCGCCGCGGTCGACGCGCGCGCGGCCGAGGCGGGGCGTGCGGCCCTCTCGCTCCTGTTGCAGGAGCGCCTGCGCGCCTGCCTCAGCGGATTCCGCGCCTCCGCCGGCGCGTCGGCGTGAGGCCCGCGCGCCCGTCCTCGCACGCGGGCGACAGGGAGAGGCATCCGCGACTTCTCCGGGGAGTCTCCACGCCCGGCCGGGAGGTGGCCATGCGGCGTCGGTCGATGGGGCGATGGATCGCGGCGGCGGTGCTGGTGGCCGGCGTCGCGTACGCGTTCCGGGGCCCGTGGGTGGAGCCGGGCCACCGGTTCACCCTCCGCCGCGGCGAGAAGGTGATGGTCGAAGGGAGCTGGCTCTCCATCCGCCTGGACGCGGTCGGCCACCACTGGTTCACCAACGGCAGCACGGAGGAGCCGTACGCGACGCTCACCGTGCGCCAGGGGTTCGGCTCGCGGCGCGAGCTCGTCGTCGGCATGCGCGGCAGCGGCGAACCGGTGGGCGCGAGCATCGTCCGCCTGGTGGAAGCCGACCCGTCGGAGTACGACGGCGGGCCCACCGCGACGCTCGTCATCTCCCAGCGGTAGAATCCCCATTCCCCCTGTTTGCGATGATCCGCTGGCCCGAGCGGTACCACCCCGACAACACGCCGGTCTTCGTCACCAACGAGATCGTGTCGCCGGCGCCGGTGGAGGCGGTGTGGGCGTGGCTGGTGCGCGCGGCGCGGTGGCCCACGTGGTACGAGAACTCGGCCAACGTGGAGTTTCTCGAGGGTGATGGACCGGACCTGGCGGCGGGGACGGTCTTCCGCTGGCGCACCTTCGGCGTCACGGTGACCTCGCGCGTGGTGGAATTCGAGCCGCGCGAGCGCATCGCCTGGGACGCGAAGGGGATGGGCGTGGACGCGTACCACGCCTGGCTGCTCGAGCCGCGGGAGGATGGAACCCGAATCCTGACCGAGGAGACGCAGCACGGCTGGCTCGCCCGCACCGGCAGCCTGCTGATGCCGCGCCGGATGGAGAAGGGCCACCAGACCTGGATCGAGGCCCTCAGCGAGAAGGCGCAGACCGGCATGCCGCCCGAGGCGTGATCGCCTCCGCGCGGGCGGTTGGACGGGCGGGTGAACCCGCGGCTGGAACATTGGGAAGCCTGCTGCGCAGGCTGCGGAATCCAGCCTTCGCGCGACCGTCGACCGCCCGCGCCGCCGTCTCGTCCCGCAAGCAGGTGAAGCCTCGCGCGGTTCGCGAGGCCTGTCGGAGTTGTTGCCGCGGCTTCGGCCGCCCGTCACCCCCGCATCCGCCCATGCATCCCAACGAAGCCGTGATCCGCCGGTTCTACACCGCCTTCGGGGCGCGCGACGCGGCCGGGATGGCGGCGTGCTACCATCCCGACATCCTCTTCTGCGACCCCGTGTTCGGCGAGCTGGAGGGCGCCGAGGTGGGTGCGATGTGGGCGATGCTCTGCGGGCGCGCCAAGGACCTGGAGATCGCGTTCTCCGGCGTCTCCGCGAACGACGCCGCCGGCGAGGCGCACTGGGACGCGCGCTACACCTTCACGCAGACCGGCCGGCGCGTGCTGAACCACGTCGACGCGGCGTTCGGCTTCCGCGACGGGCTGATCATCCGCCACGAGGACCTGTTCTCGTTCTGGCGCTGGGCCCGCCAGGCGCTCGGCCCCTCCGGGCTGCTGCTCGGCTGGACGCCCTTCCTGCACGCCCGCGTCCGCGCGATGGCGCGCACCGGCCTCGACGCGTACATGCGCAAGGCCGGAGAGGAAAAGACGGCCTCGCGCGGAGACGCGGAGAGCGCGGCGCCGCACTGATCCCGAATCCTTGGATCAATTGTGCAATCAGACCAACAGAATGACTCACACGGAGGGAACGGAGGAAACGGAGGATTTGCTCATCATCCTCCGTTTCCTCCGTTCCCTCCGTGTGAGCCTATTCTCATCAGATCCAATCGAATGCACAGCCATTCGTTCAATCCGGTATCAGGTCTGGCGGCATCGACCACCTGAGCGGGAGTGTCGATGGACAGCCGGCGCCGGAGCCATGGTAAGCCATCGCGGCGGCACCAACTCTGCATCACAAAGTACTTGACGGTGAGACCGATGGATCATTATCGTGATCCCGTCCCGAGGCACGAAGCTCAGTGGAGGTGATCGATGTCGCAGCTGGTCGAGGTGCTGTATCCCATTCCCGACATCCGGCGCACGCCGCTGTCGTCGCTGAAGTGGTGGGAGTCGCGGCGCCTGTTCTTCAACAAGGTGGTCGGCGCGGCGGGACTGGTGACGCTGGCGGGCGTGTCGCTCTTCTCCTTCCTCCCGCCGCGCACCTCCGGCGGCGTGGACCTGGGGATCCTGGCCGCGGCGGCAGTCTACGGCATCCTGGCGAACGGGTGCTACACGCTGGGGTGGGTGACGGAGATGGTGGCGCGGGCCGTCTGGGGCCGCCGCGCGCCGGACCTGGGGCCGATCCTCTTCCGCCAGGGCCTCATCTTCTCCGTGGGCCTCACCCTCCTCCCCGTGCTGCTGGCGGCGATGGTCTGGGTGGTGCGCGTGGTGCTGTCGATCGTCGCGTAGAGCCCGCTCATCCTTCGCGTCGCGCCGGCCGTGTGGAGCACCGCCTCCCGCACGGCTGGCGGCTTTTTTCCGGATACGCCCATCGTTGCGCAGCTCACACGCACGTTCCGTTGAGGGCACTCGTTTTGCGGCGAAACGTTCGACATCGATCGCGCGGATGATCCGCGCGATCCGGTGGGAGCTTGCATCACGAGGAGTAGCCATGCTCGACACCACGCGGGTAGCAAGGGCCGTTTTCGGCGTCGCCATCGCGGCAGCGCTGGGGTTCGGCGCGTCGCAGCTCAGCGCGTCGCCGCGGGCGGCGTCCACGTGCCCGTTCAACCCGTCGGCCGGATTGGTCGGCGCCTGCTCGTCGCAGGCGAACTGCGAGAGCCAGTGCCTGGCCTGGTTCCCCGAGAACGGCGGCGTGGGCCACTGCTTCCAGGGCTGCTGCACCTGCGCGACCTGACCACCGCCGCGCGATCGTGCCGGCGGTGACGCGAAAGGCCGGACGCTGCTCCGGCCTTTCGCATCTCCAGATACGATACACTTGCGTTCCGTAATCTGAAAACGTAAACTTGGATTATGGAACGCATCCGTATCGAATCTCCCATCCAAGAGGCGGCGACCCGGTCACCCGGGCGGCCGCGCAGCGAGGAGGCGCACGACGCGATCCTCCGCGCCGCGGTCGCGCTGATCCGCGAAATCGGCTACGACGCGGTGGGGATGGAGGCGATCGCCGCGCGCGCGGGCGTGGGCAAGGCCACCGTCTACCGGCGCTGGAAGGACAAGGAGACCCTGGTGATCGAGGCCATCGGCCGCATCGTGGCGTCCATCCCCGTCCCCGACACGGGAACGGCGGAGGGCGACCTGATGGGGATGATGCGCGTGGCGCTGGGGATGTACGGCGACCCGGCCAGCGGCGCGCTCCTCTCCGGCCTGGTGGCGGCGATGGCGCGGAGCGAGCGCATCGCCCACGCGATCCGCTCGGGCTTCGAGGCCACCTGGCGCGACGCGATGCGCGCGGTGCTCGAGCGCGGCGTCGCGCGCGGAGAGCTGCGCGCGGACCTGGACGTGACGCTCGCCACGGACGTGGTCAGCGCGCCCTTCTTCTACCGTTTCCTGATGTCCGGCGCGCCCGTCGACGAGCCGCTGGCGCGCGAGGTGGTTGCCGTCGCCCTGCGCGCGTTCGGGCGCGGGTAGCGGCGGCGCGATCAACCCCCGACCGATCACGGCGATGGAGGCCGCGACGATGGACATCTTCTCCCCCGAGACCCGCCGCGATCCCTATCCGCTGTACGACCGGCTGCGCGCCGCCGCGCCGGTGTTCCAGGAGCCGCGCTCGGGCCACTGGATGCTGTTCGACTACGACAGCGTCAGGCGCGCGCTGAACGACGCCGACGTGTTCAGCTCGGTGGTCGCGCCGAACGCGCCGCGCACGTCGAGGTGGCTCATCTTCTCCGATCCCCCGCGGCACACCCACCTGCGCGGGCTGGTGATGCGCGCCTTCACCCCGCGCGCGGTGGCCGCGATGGAGCCGCGCATCCGCGAGCTGTCGCGCGGGCTGCTCGATCCCGCCATCGAGCGCGGGGAGATGGACCTGGTGGCCGACTACGCCGTCCCGCTGCCGCTGCTGGTGATCGCGGAGATGCTGGGCGCGCCGGCCGAGGACCGTCCCCGCTTCCGGCGCTGGACCGACGCGATGGTGGCGATGGCGCACACGGTGGCCGACGACGACGCGGCGGCGCGCGCGGTGGCGGATTTCGTCGCCGCGCACGACGAGATGGCGGCGTACCTCCCCCCGCTGCTGGAGGCGCGGCGGCGAAATTCGCGAGACGACCTGCTGACGCGGCTGGTGGAGGTGGAGATCGAGGGCGAGCGGCTGGCGGAGGAGGACATCCTGGGCTTCTTCGAGCTCCTCCTGCTGGCCGGCCACGAGACCACGGCGAACCTCATCTCCAACGCCGTCCTGTCCCTCGCCGCGCACCCGGACCAGCTCGCGCGCCTCCGCGCCGAGCCGGCGCTCGTCCCCGGCGCGGTCGAGGAGGTGCTGCGCTACCGCTCGCCCGTGCAGGCCGTCTTCCGCAGGGCGAAGCGCGAGGTGGAGCTGGGCGGCCGCGCCATCCCGGCGGGCGCGCTGGTGCTGGCGTGGATCGGCGCCGCGAACCGCGACCCGGCGCGCTTCGCCGAGCCCGCGCGCTTCGACGTGGCGCGCGACCCCAACCCGCACGTGGCGTTCGGGCACGGCATCCACTTCTGCATGGGCGCGGCGCTGGCGCGCATCGAGGGCCGCGTCGCCCTCGCGCACCTCCTCGACCGCCTGGGCGAGATCGAGATCACCGCCGGCGACGACTGGGAGCCGCGCGAGGGTTTTCACGTGCACGGCCCGTCGAGCCTCCCCATCCGCTTCGAGCCGCGAAATCGGATGGCAAGGATGGAGTGATGATGATGCGCAGGACACCCACGGTGTCATCCTGAGGGCGCGGGCACCGCAACTCGCGTCTGCGCCATCGTTTGCCGCGCCCGAAGGATCTTGCCTGGCGCGAACGGATGCCGGCGCGATGAGCCGGCCTGACCGTGGGGGCAAGTAGATCCTTCGGTCGGCGCACAGCTTCGGTGCCGACGCGGTCTCGGCGCGGCGCCTCCCTCAGGATGACATCGTTCGAAGGTATCACCGAGGCTTTCACGGCGGCCGGGGCAGCACCAGTGTCATCCCGCGCATCCCCCCGAAACTCTGGCGCGGAGACGGTGCGCGCGTATGCTTGAGCGCGTCGCTCATCCTCTCCCCGGGAGAAGGAAGATGATCTACGGCGCGCACTTCCTGCTCTACAGCACCGATCCCGACGCGGACCGCGCCTTCTTCCGCGACGTGCTGGGATGGAGGCACGTGGAGCTGGGCGGCGGCTGGCTCATCTTCCGCCTGCCGCCCGCGGAGCTGGGCGTCCACCCCTCCGACGGCGCGTTCGCGCAGGCGCACGGCGGCACCCCGCTGGCCGGAACGGTGCTGTACCTGATGTGCGACGACCTGGCGGCGGAGATGGCGGCGCTGGAGCGCCGCGGCGTGGCGCTCGCGCCGGCGCAGGCGGCGGACTGGGGCGCCAGCACCACGCTCCGCCTCCCCAGCGGCGCCGCGATCGGGCTGTACCAGCCGGCGCATCCCACCGCGCTGGACGCGGGGTGACGCACGACGGCACGAGTTCCGCAGCGCTCTGACGACGAGCCGGGAACCACCAGACCCGCACGCCTCGCCATGCCCATCAAGGAAGCCATTCGCCCCCTCCTCGAGCAGCTGCTCGAGATCCAGCGCGCCGCGTTCGAGCTGCGCGAGCACGAGACCGCCTTCCACGCGCTCTCCGCGGCCGCGCACGCCGCCGACAGCCTGGAGGACATGGAGATGCTCGACCGCATCGCGCGGCTCAGCCGCGACGAGCTGGCGTGGCTCGACGCGCACGATCCCCGGCACCGCCTGTCCACCGAATCGGCGAACAGCCGGCATCACCACAGCGTGTTCGAGCAGCTCGGCGTGACCGCCACCAACATGCGCAAGCGCCTGCACGCCGAGCGCGTGCGCCAGGAATCGGCCCGCGCGGCCGGCGACTTCCACGGCTGACGCACCGCTCCCCCGCCCACCGAACCCGATGCCGGAGCCCACCGCGCGCTTCGACGCCGCGTCCGCCCGCGACGCCTGGGACCGCGCGGCCGACGCGTACGCGCAGGGCCAGGCCTCCGGGCGCGACTTCTACCGCTACGAGTTCCTCGGCCCGCAGCAGGTGGCCCTGTGCGGCGAGGTGCGCGGGCTGCGCGTGCTCGACGTCGGCTGCGGCAGCGGCTACTTCGCGCGGGAGATGGCGAAGCGCGGCGCGCGCGTCGCCGGCGTCGACCTCTCCCCGCGGATGCTGGAGCACGCGCGGCGCGAAGAGATCGCCGCGCCGCTCGGCATCGACTATCTCGAAGGCGACGCCGCCGAGGTCGTCGCCGGCCTCGACCCCGCGTCGTTCGACCTGGCCACGTCGTGCGTGGCGCTGCAGGACATGGCCGACGTGCCGGGCGTGCTCCGCGGCGTGCGCGCGGCGCTGCGGCCGGGCGGGCGCTTCGTGGCCTCCATCACCCACCCGTGCAGCGACACGCCGTTCCGCCGCTGGGAGAAGGACGAGCGCGGCACCAAGCGATGGCTCTGCATCGACCGCTACTTCGAGCGCGGGCCGCTGGAGTACGCGTGGAGCGGCTGGGCGTACGACTTCACCACGCCCGCGCTGCACGCCACGCTGGAGGACTGGCTCGGCTGGATCCTGGACGCCGGCTTCCACCTCCGCGCGCTCCGCGAGCCGCGTCCCACCGACGACGCCATCCGCGCGCGCCCGGACCTGGAGGACGCCGCGCGCGTGCCGTACTACCTCGTCTTCGACCTCGTCCGCCCGTGATGCGCGCCGAGACGGAGCTCCCCGCGCGCACCTTCGGCGCCGCGCCCGGCGAGGTGGCGTCCCGCCCGCGCCACGCCGCGTACGCCGTGATCGTGGATGGAGAGGGGCACGTCGCGGCCGTCCGTGGCCGCGGTGGCCGCTTCTGGCTCCCCGGCGGCGGCTCGCTCGCCGGCGAGACGCCGGAGGAGACGGTGCTGCGCGAGATCCGCGAGGAGCTGGGCCGCGAGGCGCGCCCGGGAGACCGGATCGCCCGCGCGACGCAGCACTTCCACGCGGCGGACGAGGGATGCTGGTACGAGATGGCGGCGGTGTTCGTCCTTGCCGAGCTAGTTGGAGATGTGATTCATCCCGCGGAAGACGAGATGTCCTGGCTCGATCCGGCACGCGATGCCGCCCTCTTCTTCCACCCCTGCCACGCCTGGGCGGCCGAGATGGGAGTCGCGCGATGAGCAAGGAGATGGAACGCGAGCTCCCGCTCCGCATCGTCGTGCTGCGGCCGCCGCCCGGCGTGACCTTCGCCGTACAGCGCGGCCGCGACGGGCTGCTCCCGCCGGCCTGCGTCTCGGGAGACGAGATCGCGTTCGAGCTGACGGTTCGCGCCGCGCCGCGCGGGGACGGCACGGTGAACCTGCTCGGCCCGTTCGCGCAGGGGTCGCCTTCGGACCGCTTCATCTACGTCAGCTCGGGGACGTCGGCCGGCCAGGCGGGGAGCTGCTGGACGCGCCGCGCGAAGGTGAAGACGGCCGGCATCACCCCCGCGCTGGTGGAGGAAGCGCTCGCTACCCCCGGAGCCGTCCTCGAGGCGCGCATCGCGGGCACCGCGCGCGACGGCGGCCCGTGCTGCGCCACCGTCCCGCTCCTAGACGGCGGCTGGCGCGTCCGGCGCGGCTGACGGCATCGAATGGCAGAAATGGAGATGGGGATGACGAGCGCGACGGTGACGGCGGTCAGCGTCAGCCCGGCGCACACCTTCAGCAAGCCGAATGCGGATGTGATCCGCCTGCTCGCCGGCCTGGGGGTGGAAGGCGACGCGCACCTGGGCGTGACGGTGAAGCACCGCTCGCGCGTGGCGCGCGACCCCACGCAGCCCAACCTGCGCCAGGTGCACCTGGTCCACGCCGAGCTGCACGACGAGCTGCGCGACGCCGGCTTCACCGTGCGCCCCGGCGACATGGGCGAGAACGTCACCACGCGCGGCGTCGACCTGCTCGCCCTTCCCACCGGCACGCGCCTGCGGCTGGGCGACGAGGCGGTGGTGGAGGTCACCGGCCTGCGCAACCCGTGCGTGCAGCTGGACCGCTTCCAGCCCGGGCTTATGTCCGCCGTGCTCGATCGCGACGAGCACGGCGAGCTGGTGCGCAAAGGCGGCATCATGGCCGTCGTCATCGCTGGCGGCCGCGTCCGCCCCGGCGACGCCATCCGCGTCGAGCTCCCGCCCGGGCCCCATCGCCCGCTGCAGCCGGTGTGACGAAGCGCGCCTGCCCGGCTGCCGCAATTGATTGTGCATTCGGATCAGATGTCATTCCGAGCGGCGCCGCTGCTCCGAATCTCCAATCGCACGGATGCCAGGCGGCGCCCGAGGAATCTGTGGCATGCGTCCGAGCGACAGGCGGCCTGTGGCTCGGGAACCGGCCACAGATTCCTCAGGCGCCACGGCTTCGGCATGGAGGACAGGGCGGCGCAGCGCCTTCGGAATGACATTCCTTCCTCCGATGCATCATTAATCCGGAGATTTGGTATCATTATGCGCACGACGAAGCAGGACAGCGGATGCGCTTCCGCTGCCCTGCCCTCTTCTTCCGACCCGTCGAACCGGATCAGGAGGATACGGTGACCGGTCCGCCGATGCCAATGCCGTGCACGGGGATGGTCAGCACGCCGCGCGGCAGCGTGAAGGTGAAGGCGGAGCCCGTGCCGGGCTCGCTCCACACGCTCAGCTCGCCGCCCATCCCCCGTGCCAGCTCGCGGCTGATCGCCAGCCCCAGCCCCACGCCTTCGTCCGGGCGGTTGAGGGCGCGCTCGCCCTGTACGAACGGCTCGAAGATGTGCGGCAGCCGCTCCGCGCGGATCCCCGTGCCGGTGTCGCGCACGCGGATGCGCACCTCGCGCTCGTCGGCCTCGCACTCCAGCGCCACCGTGCCGCCGGGCGGCGTGTACTTCACCGCGTTGCCCAGGAGGTTGAGGAGAACCTGCCTCACCTTGTCCGCATCGGCGCGCACGGCCAGCGCCGGCTCGGCCGCATCGCGGTGGAACGCCACCCCCGACGCGGCCACCTGCGGCGCCACCAGCGACTCCACCTCTGCCAGCATCTCCGCCACGGGCACGTCGGACACCACGTACTGCACCTGCCGCGCGTCGACCCGGGCGTAGCTCAGCACCTGGTTGATCAGCGTCAGCAGGTGCGCCTGGCTGCGGGCGATGCGCTCCAGCGCCTCGCGCTGCGCGTCGGTCACCGGGCCGTGGATCCCCATCTCGATCAGCTGCGCGTAGCCGCCGATGGCGTTCAGCGGCGTGCGCAGCTCGTGGCTCATCACCGCCAGGAAGTCGCCCTTGGCGCGGCTGGCCTGCTCGGCCTCGGCGCGCGCCCGCTCGGCGTCGTCGCGCGCCTGCCGCAGCTCGGCGTTGGCCTCCTCCAGCCCCTCGGCGGCGGCCGTGGCCTCCTCCACCTGCTCCTCGAGCGCGCGCCGCGCCGACTCCACCTGCCGCGCCATGGCGTCGAAGCTGGCGGCCAGGCGCCCCACCTCGTCGCGCCCGGCGCCGGACACGCGCCGGTCGTAGCGCCCCGCCGCCACCGCCTCGGACGCCGCCGTCAGCGTCGCCAGGGGCCGGGTGATGCGGCGCGAGACCAGCCAGGCGAGCAGTCCCCCGAGCGCGGCCAGCACCAGCCCCATCCGCGCCAGCATGAGCACCGTGCGCTTGGGACGCGCCACGACCCATGCGGCGGGGCTCTCCATCACCATCACCCACGGCGTCCCCTCGATGCGGGCCTCGGCGGCAAGGAAGCGCTCCCCGCCCGCGCGCTCGTGCCACAGCGACTCGCCGGCCGAGTCGCGGCGGACCGGCGCCGCCACGGGCACGCCGGGGTGCACGGACCACAGGCTCCCGTCCGCGTTGCGCGTGTAGAGATGCACGTCCTCGCGCATGAACTCGCGCAGCATGCGCATGGCGTCGCGCGGGCCGCCGATGCCGCGCTCCTGCGCCAGCCACCCCACCCGCGCGCCGCCGTCGCCCGCCACCGGCGCGTACGCCCAGAAGCGCACGCGGCGGCCGTCCAGGTGCTGCGGCCCGAAGCGCACGCCGGCGCCGGGACCGTCCGCGCGCAGCAGCGCCGCGCGCTCCGCCGCCGTCGACGAGTCGCCCTCCAGCCGCGCGACCACGCGTCCCGTCAGGTCCCACAGCTCCGCCGGCGCGGGATCCCGTCCTCCGTCCAGCCCGGTGAGCACCGCGCGCGCGGCCGCGATCTCCGGCGCCGCGGCCCCGCCGTCCTGTGACGCCATCAGCGCGCGCCGCACCGCCGCATCGGCCGCCGCGCCGCGCAGCATCGCCGCGCGCTGCGAGAGCGACGCCTCCGCGCCCTTCGCCACCTCGCGCACGGCGTGATTCAGGCGGTCGCGGACGATCGCCTCGGCGCGCATCGAGACGGTGCGCCAGGTCAGTACGATCATCACCGCCAGCCCGGCGGCCAGGAAAGCCGTCATCAGCAGCGGGAGCTTCCACTCCAGCGACACCGAGCCGCCCAGGCGAACGGGTCTGGGCGCGGCGCGAGCGGATCGGCTGGAGGGAATTGCCATCACCTGGAAGATCGAGGGAACGCGAGGGGAGCTGCCCGAAATCTGACGCCAGCGGCGCCGGGGGACAAGCGGAGATCTCCTCGCGCGATGGCGATCCAGTTGCGCGCGTGCCCTTCATGCCGCATCCGTACGCGGCTTCATCACCCGAACGCCCATCCCCGGAGAATGCCCATGCCGCCGGCCGTCACCCCGTTCCGCATCGTCATCCCCCTCTACCCGGCCGTGGACCTGATGGACGTGGCCGCGCCGCGCGAGATCTTCAGCTGGATGGCCGAGAGCTGGTCGGCCGCGGGCCCGGTGGAGGTGCTGCTGGCCGCGGAGAGCGACGACCCGGTGCCCACGCGCGACGGCACGCGCATCCTCCCCGACGTCACCTTCGACGCGGTGCCGTCCGTCGACGTGATCTGGGTCCCCGGCGCCGGCCTGGACGGGCTGCAGGCGGCGATGGCGGACGAGTACCTGCTCGAGACGCTGCGGGGCTGGGCGCAGCAGGCGCGCTGGGTGACGTCGGTCTGCGAGGGCGCGCTGGTGCTGGCCAGCGCCGGCCTGCTCGACGGCTACCAGGCGACGACGCACTGGGCCTTCCTCCCCTGCCTCTGCCAGTTCGAGGGGATCACGGTGATCGGCGGCGACGGCGATTTCCCGCGCTTCGTCGTCGATCCGGGCACCGGCGGAGGCGCGGTGCGCGTCACCGGCGCGGGGATCTCGGCCGGGCTCGACGAGGCGCTGCAGCTGGTGCAGATGATCGCCGGCGACAGCGTCGCCGAGAGCGTCCAGCAGACCATCCAGTACTATCCCGACCCACCGGTCTCCGCGCCGTTGCCGGTGCCGGGGACGTGTCCGCTGTCCAGCTGAGCGCGAAAGTGCGGGAGTGCGGGAGTGCGGGAGTGCGAAAGTGCGAAAGTGCGGGAGTGCGGGAGTGCGGGAGTGCGGGAGTGCGGGAGTGCGGGAGTGCGAGAGTGTGACCCGGAGATGATCGTGGTGGGGGCGATTTCGGGCACCGCGTGAAAGCAGCCGCGGCCGGGGAGGATTAGGTCATCGCGAAGTCGCGCATCGTGTTGATCGCGACGCGGAAGCACGCGCAAGTCGTTCTGCGGCCACGACGAGCGCGGGATGGAGGGTGGCGCCCGTTTTACGCCTGCGTGGGCTGGACAGTTGCCAGAAATGCGTTTTTGCATGTCCCACGCGGGAAAATGGCGAAACTGCATGGTTGACGGGCGGACGTTTTCGACCGACCTTGCGTGTGGAAGGACCCCTGACGCGCCTTCGAACTCGCCTGTCGTGGAGCGTTGGCACGCAATGCGCGGCAGGAACGCTTTCGCTCCGCAGCGGCGGCTGCACAACACACACTCCAGAGGGTGACCGGCTATGGCGAGGGAGAGGGGGACGGTGAAGTGGTTCAACCCCGAGAAGGGGTTCGGCTTCATCACCCGCGAGAACGGCGAGAAGGACTGCTTCGTGCACCACAGCGCGATCCAGGGCTCGGGCTTCCGCACGCTGAACGAGGGCGAGGCGGTGGAGTTCGAGGTGGTGCAGGGCACCAAGGGGCCCGCGGCCGAGAACGTGGTTCGTCTCGACGCGCCCGAAGGCGGTGAGGGTGGCGGTGGGGGAGGCGGCGGCGGTGGCTACGGCCGTGGCGGTGGAGGCGGCGGACGTGGCGGCGGCGGCCGTGGCGGTGGCGGTGGTTACGGCGGCGGCGGTGGCGGCTACGGCGGTGGTGGCGGCGGCCGCGGCGGTGACCGCGGCTATGGCGGCGGCGGCGACCGCTGGTGACACGCCGCGCCCTCGCGCGCAGAAGGGGCCCGGGTCGATCCACCCGGGCCCCTTCGCTTGTCCGGCCGCGCCGCCCGGCGCCGCCTCACCCCGCCGCCATCTGCGGGAGAAGGAAGGTGGGGTCCGACGCCTGGCGCTCCTCGTCCGTCATGATGTACGCGGTGGTGCGCACGGCGGGGCACACGCGGCAGGCGCGCTTCCCCTCCTGCTTCCACCAGCGGCAGTCCGGCCGCACCGCGCAGGCGGGAAGCGCCTCGGTCACCTGCGGGGTCAGCTGCACCAGCTTGGTGGCCAGGCGGCAGTCGTGCCCGTCGAAGTGCTTGCACGCGCCCTCGGCGCACGGCGCGGCGATGCGGAACACCTCGGTGACGCGCACCGGCCCGGCCATGGCCGTCACCTCGTCGGTCAGCGGCACGCGCTCGGGAAGGTAGCCCACGCGCCGCTCCTCCACGGTTCCGCCCAGCACGCCGAAGACGAACGCGCCCTCCATGTGCGGCTGCGCGCTGGGGCACATCGTGGGCGAGCCGTCGGCGCGCGGGGCGCACCCCTGCGCGGGGGCCGCGGCGGGCTCGGCGGTAACGGGGGCGGTGGTCGCGGACATGCGGAGCTCCGGAGGTGGAGACCGGGTTCGGCCAGGACGGGCCGCTCCCCGGCGTGAGGCCCTCGCCCCGGCGGTCTCGCCCGGAGCGAGGGATGATGCCGCCCGCGCTCAGGAGACCACGGGCTCGGTCGTCGACGGATCCTGCCAGATGCCGGTGGTGCCGGGGGGGAGGGTGGAGCCGCTGGTGGTCGCATTGGCGCGCTCCTGCAGGGCCAGGTCCACTCCGACCGATGCCGCGTCGGCGAGGCTGGTGACGGGTACGACGGTAGGTCTGCTCATCTTCGCTGCTCCGGGAAGGAGGGGGGAACCGCGAACGGCCGCAGGGTGCCGGCGAGCCGTGGTCGCACTCTAAATACGCCCGATTTTCTCGTCAAGCGCGCTGACCCGACGTTCTTCGCCTCCGCGCGCCGGATTGGCCATCGCATATCGTAAACGTTTGTATTACCGGGATTTCTCCGGGTTTTGCGTACGGTTCCGCAAATCCGTTGCAACAGCCGTCCTCGCGCCATTTGCGCCTGGAAGGGGAAAAGCTTCTCCACGGATCGAGTGGACGCAGGAGCCTCGATGGATGCCGGGATTCCGGAAGCAACGGCGCGGCCGGACGTTGAGTCCGCCCGCGCCGTTGTCAAAGCGCGAGGATCCGCCTGGAGATCAGGCGTTCGGAGGCGGGATCGGCGCCCCGATGATGATCGGCTCCATGCTGGGATCGCTGGCGTTCGCCCGCTCCTGCAGCGCGATGTCCACGCCGATCGACGCCGCGTCGGCAAGGCTGGTGAGCGGGATGGTCGCTGGCCTGGTCATGTCTCGCTCCGTAAAGGGGAAGACGCGCAGCGCGGCGGAGATGAGGCCGCCCGTGGTCACACACTATATGCGACCCTATTTCGCGTCAACGAACTCGGTGGGACGCGGACGGAGTGTGTACGGCGAATCCACGAACCTTCGGATCCTATACCGTTTTCACGCCGCGCTTCGTACGATCTCGCCGCATCGCAGCCCCGGTTTTCTCTGGAATCCTCCCGCGACTGGATGGCCACCGGACGCACAACCGGCTGAGGATGCCCCAACTGCGGACCCGCGTCGGAAGCGAATCTCTCCAGCACGGCCCGGCCTGGGCGATTCTCGCCGATGTCGGCTCGGTTCCTGCGCCTGGCGTCGTTTGCCATGCGCATCCGCCTGACGCTCCGCACCGTCGTCGTCGCCGCCGCGCTCGTGGAGGGCGCGCTGCTGGCGGGGGTGGTGACGTACCTCGCGGTGACCGGGAAGGCGCTCGTCGTCCGCTTCGCCACCCGCGAGGAGATGCGGCGTGCCGAGACGCCGCCGCGCCTCGTCATCCCCGTGGCCGGCGTGCGCGCGCCGGAGCTGCGCGACAGCTTCGGCGCGGGGCGCTCGGGCGGGCGCCGGCACCTGGGGATCGACATCATGGCGCCGCGCGGCACGCCCGTCCTGGCCGCCGCGCCGGGGGTGATCGTCAGGCGCGACACCAGCGCGCTCGGCGGCATCTCCCTCTACCAGCGCGGCAGCGACGAGCGCACCATCTACTTCTACGCGCACCTGCAGGGCTACCGCGCGGGGCTCGTCGAGGGCGAGCTGGTGCGCGCGGGCGACGTGATCGGCTACGTCGGCGACACGGGAAACGCACGCGGCGGCAGCCCGCACCTGCACTTCGGCGTGTACACGGTGGCCGATCCCAATCGCTGGTGGCACGGGCGCGACCTCAACCCGTACCCGCTCCTCCGCGGCGCCGCGCGGTGACGCCCTTGCATCGCCCCGGCGCGCGGGCGAGTGTCATCGCTCGCACTCGGCGGCAGATCCGGAACGCAGGAGGGACGGGATGAAGGTGATCGTGATCGGCGGGACGGGGACGATCGGCGGCCCCGTGGCGGACGCGCTGGCGCCGCGCCACGAAGTCGTCCGCGCGGCCCGCAGCGGCGGCGACGTGCGGGTGGACATCACCTCGAGCGATTCGATCGAGGAGATGTACCGCACCGTCGGGCGGTTCGACGCGGTGGTGTGCTGCGCCGGCTCGGGCGCGTGGAAGCCGCTGGAGGAGCTCAGCGAGGACGATTTCGCGATGAGCCTGGGGAACAAGCTGATGGGGCAGGTCAACGTGGTCCGCCACGGCCTGAAGCACGCCGGCGATGGCGGCTCGATCACGGTGACGAGCGGCGTGCTGGCGCAGAGCCCCATGCCCGGGAGCGCGGCCGTCAGCCTGGTGAACGCGGGGCTGGAGGGGTTCGTGCGCGCGGCCGCGCTCGAGGCGCCGCGCGGCGTGCGGGTGAACGTGGTGAGCCCGCCGTGGGTGTCCGAGACGTTGCAGGCCATGGGGATGGACCCGTCGGGCGGGATGCCGGCGGAGCAGGTCGCGCGCGCCTACGTGGCCGCCGTGGAGGGGACGATGAACGGCGCCACCCTGGACCCGAGGGACTTCCGGTGAGCGCGGGCGACCACGACGCCGCGCTCCGCGAGCAGCTCGCGAAGTTCCTGGCGTGGCGCGAAGCGCACGCGGGCTTCGACGCGGCGGTGGAGGGGCTGCCGGCCGAGCTGCGCGGGCGGCGGCCCGAAGGGCTTCCCCACTCGCCGTGGGAGCTGCTGGAGCACCTCCGCAAGGCCCAGCACGACATCCTCGACTTCTCCCGCAACCCGGACTACGGGGAGATGCGGTGGCCGGAGGACTACTGGCCCGCCTCCCCCGCCCCGCCGGACGACGAGGCGTGGGAGCGCAGCGTGGCCGCGTACCGCGCCGACCGCGAGGCGATGCAGGCGCTGGCGCGCGACCCGTCGGTCGACCTGTTCGCCCGCATCCCGCACGGCAACGGGCAGACGTACCTCCGCGAGATCCTGCTTACGGTCGACCACGCGGCGTACCACGTGGGCCAGTTGGTGCTCGTGCGGCGTCTTCTGGGCGCGTGGAAAGAGTGATCCTGAATCCGTGGATCGATTGTGCGATCAGAGCAACAGAATGACTCACACGGAGGGAACGGAGGAAACGGAGGATGGTGAGCAGATCCTCCGTTTCCTCCGTTCCCTCCGTGTGAGCCTATTCTCATCACTACCAATCGAATGCACAGCCGATCGTTCAATCCGGTATGAGGTGATCTCGGGATGGGTGATCCCGCCGTCTCCATCGTCCTCCCCTTCCGCGACGAGGCGGCGTTCCTGCCGGAGTGCCTGGCCTCCATCCGTGCGCAGACGCTGGACGACTGGGAGCTGCTCGCCATCGACGACGGCTCGGCGGACGCGTCGCCGGAGATCGTCAGCCGACTGGCGCGGGAGGATGCGCGCGTGCGGCTCGTTCGGCCCGGGCGCGTCGGGCTGGTCGCCGCGCTGAACCTGGGGATCGCGGAGTCGCGCGCGCCGCTGGTGGCGCGAATGGACGCGGACGACGTGATGCTGCCGGAGCGGCTGGCGGCGCAGCGCGACTACCTGGACGCGCATCCGGACGTCGCGCTGTGCGGCACGCAGGTGGAGCTCTTTCCCGCGGACGAGGTGCGCGGCGGCTACCTGGAGTACGTGCGCTGGCAGAACGCATGCGTGCGTCCCGAAGAGATCGCCGCCAACCTGTACGTGGAATCGCCCTTCGCGCACCCGTCGGTGATGGCGCGCACGGCCGTTCTCCGTGCCGCGGGCGGCTACGCGGAGGGGCCGTTCCCGGAGGACTACGAGCTGTGGCTGCGGCTGCACGCCGCCGGCCAGCGCATGGGCAAGGTGCCGCGCGTGCTCCTGCGCTGGCGCGAGCGGGGCGCGCGCACCAGCCGCGTGGACACGCGCTACGCCCGTGAGGCCTTCGACCGCGTCCGCGCGGATCATCTCGCGCGCGACCCGCGGCTGCACGCCGGCCGTGAGATCGCCGTGTGGGGCGCCGGACGCCGCTCGCGCCTGCGCGCGCGGCTGCTGATGGAGCGCGGGATCTCGCCCGTCACGTGGATCGACATCGACCCGGACAAGATCGGGCACCGCGTCTGGGGCCTCCCCGTGCATGCGCCCGAGTGGCTCGCCGGGCGCGACCCGCGGCCGTTCGTCCTCGTCTACGTCAACAACCACGGCGCGCGTGACCTCATCGACGCGCGCCTGGGGGAGATGGGCTACGTCGCCGGCGAGGATTGGCTGGGCGTGGGATGAATCTGCGCGAACCGATCACGATCCCTCGTCGTCTCGTTCGACGCGCACCTCGAAGCTCAGCCGGAAGACGCGCGCGGCGTTGCGCCAGAGGATCCCGTCGCGCTCCTCGTCGGTCAGGTCCAGCTTGCCCAGGAAGCGCAGGTAGCCGCCCAGCTCCGAGATCGGCCAGTCGCTGCCGAACATCAGCTTCGACGGCTCGTTCACGTACGCCACCACCTCGTCGACCTTCTGCACCATCAGCCGCTCGAAGCGCGGCTGCCAGTCGCCCACGGTGAAGCCGGAGAGGTCGCCGAAGACGTTGGCGTTCTTGTAGATGACCTCGGCGGCGTCCAGCATCCAGGGGTTGCCCAGGTGGCAGATGACGAAGCTCACCTCGCGGTGGTCGACGGCGATGTCGTCCACCTCCAGCGGGTGGGCGAAGCGGACCTTCGCGTGCGGGTCGAAGGTGTCACCCGTGTGGATCATCACCGGCACGCCGTACTCGGCGGCCAGCTCGTATACGGGGCGCATCTCGGGGGCGGAGAGGCGGAACGGCTCGTAGCCGGGGTACAGCTTGAGCGCCTTCACCCGCGCGCCGCGCAGCAATTCGCGCAGGTGCGGGAGATCGCGCGCCAGGTGCGCGTGCCGCACGCCGGCCACGATCCCCAGCCGCGGGTCGCGCCCCACGGTCTCCAGCAGTTCCTCGGTGCCCGGCCAGTCGGGCGTCACGTCGTGCGCCGCTAGCACCAGCGCGTACGCCACGCCGTGCGCCTCCATCTCCGCACGCAGCAGCGCGTGGCGCTCTTCGAGCGAGACCGGGAGCTCGGGGAGATAGCGGTTGAGATGGGTGTGGCAGTCGATGATCACGGGTCCGCGCCGGAAGAGGTCCGTCCGCGCCACGGCAGGGAGCGTACCAAGTGGGAAATCACCTGCCTCTCATGTCATACTGCTTCGGCCGAATGGTCGTGCATTCAAAGACATCCCCAACAGCAATGAATCACACGGAGGGACCGGAGGGAACAGAGGCCGCGATGAGTTCCTCCGTTTCCTCCGTTCCCTCCGTGTGATTTCATCCATGCCCGGCGCGGCCTACACCTCCAGCCGGTCCACGTAGCACCATCCCCACGTCTCGCCGGGCTCGATCGAGCGCATCACCGGGTGCGCGGTGGCGTGGAAGTGGGCGGCGGCGTGCCTGTTCCTGGAATCGTCGCAGCACCCCACGTGGCCGCAGCTCATGCAGATGCGCAGGTGCACCCAGTCGTCGCCCGTGCGCAGGCACTCCTCGCACCCGCGGCTCCCGGGGTGCACCGGGCGGACCTGCAGCAGGTGCGGGCAGCGGCCCGGGTGCGCCGGCTCCAGCGTCACCACCTGCTCCGTGTCGACCCACGCGCGGGCCGGCGGGGATGGCGGCGGCGGAAGCGAGCCCCCGGCCGGGCGGAAGAGCGGCGCGGCGCGCGCGAACGCCTCGGCGGTGCCCACCAGGGCCAGGTCGGTGCCGGGCGCCAGCGCCACGTCGCCGGCCGGGTCGTCCTCCCACGCGCCGCCGCGCCGCACCGCGCGCAGGTGCACGCCGTACGACGACAAAGCCAGCTCGGAGACGCGCCGTCCCGCCGCCGCGGCGCCGGCGCGGACGGTGACGGTGCGCGACTCGAGGCAGCCGGCCCCCAGCGTGCACACGGGAAGCGGCGGAAGCTCGGCCGCGCGCAGCGCCGCGTATCCCCCGGCGCGCACGGCCGCCTCCTGCGTCTCGATCTCCTCCGGCGCCACGCGGTACTCGCGCAGCACGTCGGCAAACAGCTGCACCACCGCCTCCAGCTCCTCGGCCAGCACGCGGTCGGCGCCGGCGTGCGCCAGCGGATCGACCTCGGCCAGGTAGCGCGTGCGCACCACGATGCGCATGGTGGGGTTGGACATCCGCGCCACCGTGGTGATCCGCGCCGCGGTGGCCGCGTCGTCGTCGGCCACCACCAGCACCTTGGCCCGCTCCACCCCCACGCGCTCGAGCGTGCGCTGCCGGGTGGAATCGCCGCGCAGGACGCGGTATCCCGCCTCCTCGGCCTCGCGGGCGCCCTCGGGGCTGAGCGTGGTGATCACGAAGGGCACGGCGGTGGTGTCGAGCACCCGCGCCAGCCGGCGGGCGCCCGCGCCGTAGCCGGCCACGATCACGTGGTTCTCCATCCCCAGCCCCTCTTCCCCCGGCTCCGCCTCGCCTTCGTCCGTCGCGGCGGCGGGCGCGCGCCGGCGCGCCTCCAGCCATGAGGCCACCGAGGCCAGGTAGGGCGTGGCGATCATCAGCACCACGGTGGCGGCGATGAAGGTCTGCGACCCCGCCTGCCCCCGGCCCAGCGGCGACAGCCCCGCCTGCGCGCCGGCCCGGTCGAGCACGAACGAGAACTCGCCCACCTGCGCCAGCAGCAGCCCGGCAGCGCCCGCCACGGCGGGGCGGTAGCCGAGCAGGCGCGAGGCGGCGGCGGTGGTGAGCGTCTTGACGGCCAGCACCCCGGCCGCGGCGGTGGCCACCAGAGGCAGGTGGCGCACGAGGAACCCCAGGTCCAGCAGCATCCCCACCGACACGAAGAAGGTGGCGCTGAACAGGATCTGCAGCGGGAGGATCTCGCCCAGGGCGTGCTCGCTGAACCGGCTCTCGCTCACCACCAGCCCCGCCAGGAAGGCGCCCAGCGACAGGCTCACTCCGGCCAGGCTGGTCAGGTACGCGGTGCCGAAGCACACCGCCACCACGGTGAGGAGGAAGAGGTCGGGCGAGCAGGTGCGCGCCACCGTCTCCAGCAGCGGCGGCATCACCCTGCGCGCCACCAGCAGCACCGCGGCGATGATCCCCGCCGCCTTCCCCAGCGCCAGCGCCACGTCGCCCGGCGAGCCGCCGCCCTGTCCGCCCAGCAGCGGGAGGAGGAGCACCATGGGGATGATGGCCAGGTCCTGGAAGATGAGCAGCCCCACCCCCACCTGCCCGTGCGCGCGGGTGGCCTCGCCGCGGTCGGCCAGCAGCTTGAGCACGATGGCGGTGGACGAGAGCGACACCAGGAAGCCGGTGAAGACGGCCGCGCGCCACCCCGCGCCCGTGGCGGCCACCAGCCCCGCGGTGGCCGCGGTGGCCAGCACCACCTGGGCCGTGCCGCCCCCCAGGATCAGCCGGCGGATGCGCGCCAGGCGCTCGAAGCTGAACTCGATGCCGATGGTGAAGAGGAGGAGCACCACCCCGAGCTCGGCGGCCGCGTCGACGATGGCGCGGTCGCTCACCACCCCCAGCCCGTTGGGCCCGATCAGCACCCCCGCCAGGAGGAAGCCGACGATGGTGACGAGCCCCGCGCGGGCGCCTGCGTAGGCCACCACCGCGCCGGCCACGATCACGGCCGCGGCCTGCACGAAGTAGCCGGGCGGTCCCGTGCCGGTGCTGAGAAGGGCGAGGGAGATCATGCGCGGTGGGGCGCGGGTGGCGGCGTGCGTATGGCGAACCGGGCGCCGTCCGGTGACGGGCGTCCGTCAGCTTACATCTCCCGGCGTCAGGGCACCACCCCGCGCGGGCGCCGCCCCGGTCGCGTGAGCAGCAACCCGTCCGACGAATCGTTCTCCCCGACGTCGCGGGCGCCAGGTGATGCTCGAGAATGTAAGCACCACGCCAAGCGGAGCCGGGCCCGCCGGGACCGGCTCCGCTCTACCGTCACGCTATCCGCTTTCGCTCACCCGCAGCAGAGGCAGCGGCCGTACTGCGGCACCCAGTTGCCGCCCAGCTCGCCGCACACCTTGCGGCAGTAGGTGTTGGTGCACGACGCCGCGTTCTCGGCGGGCGCCTGCGGGGCCGCGAACGCCTGGACGGCGCCGAAGCCAAGCGAGGTGACGATGGCCGCGCCGAACAGGGCTACCTTCCAGATCGAGGCGATACGCTTCATGGGGAGAATTCTCCTGATCGGGGACGCAAGCCGGCCGGGATCAGCGCCGCGCACGGTGCGGCGCCGGCTCCGCCTCGGCGGCTCAGCAGCACACGTCGACGGTGCAGGTGGCCGTGTCGGCGCAGCCAACGGTCGGCGCACAGTAGCGCGAGCAGAGGGGCTTGGTGGGAAGGGAGTTCCCCTCGACCGTCCCGCGCTCCAGCGACTCGGCGTCGATCGCGAAACTCTCCACTCGCAGGTTATCCACTTCCAGCATCAGCTTCTTCATCTCGGTGGGCTCCGTGCTGAAGGCACCCTCTTCAACGCTCGAGGGCAAGGGCCGGGCGGCGGTGTCCACCCAGCAGACGTCTCCGCGTGAGGGCAGAATAGGGGCGCAGAAAATTCCTGGCTGCGGCGAAGGAATTTCGTTCGATCCCTTCAGGCCACCGCCAATTCCAGCGCTGCCCTCTCAATTGTCGACGAATACCACCTACTAAAATAGGCTGGAAATGAAGACAGTCAACCGCTACGGTGGACGGACGCCGCCGCGCCATGGACTGGCGCTGCAGCCGCATCGCCACAATTCTACGACATCACCGAACGCACCCGGACGATGACCTTCTCTCGCCGCGACTTTCTCTCGACGCTCGGGCGCACGGCGCCGGCCGCGTGGCTGGCGGCGGGCGGGAGCGCACAGGTGCGCGAGTTGGCGGAGGAACTGGCGCGCTTCACCGGCGATCCCGACGAGATCGCGCGCGACGAGCGCTTCTGGGCGCCGGTGCAGCAGGCGTTCACCGTCGACCGCTCCATCATCAACCTGAACAACGCGGGCGTCAGCCCCTCGCCCGCGCTGGTGCAGGACGCGATGAAGCGGCACCTCGACTACTCGAACGAGGCGCCGGTGCAGACCATGTGGCGCGTGCTGGAGCCGCAGCGCGAGACCGTGCGCGCCGGCCTGGCGCGGATGTTCGGGTGCGACGCCGAGGAGGTCGCCATCACGCGCAACGCCACCGAGGCGCTGCAGATCCTGCAGATGGGCTTCGACCTGCGGCGCGGGGGACGAGGTGGTGATCTCCACCTCCCCCGTAGTTCAGCCAGGATAGAGCAGCGCTTTCCTAAACCCGAAGTCACAGGTTCCCGCTACCTCATCCATCACTCACTCCTCACTTCAGAGATCCACCTCAGCCGAGTTCCTGGACGCGTTGCTTGAACGCCGCGAGCAGGGCCTGATCGATTGAGGCGAGGTCATCCGTATCGATCAGCGTGGCGCCACCTGCACCCATAAAGTCAAAGCGGTACTGCGGGTCGCGGCCTTGGCGGAAGTTGAACAGCCGCCCTTTTCGTTCCTGGCGATAGAACAAGGTGAATACCGTCTTGTGGTCGATGGGCCGAACGTGCTGCAACTTTGAGAACAGCACCTCGTCTCCACCCACGAGGAATGGCAGCCTGGTTTTCACGTAGTCAAGGACAAACAACTCAACTTCGGTTGTGACGACCCCCATCTCTCCGTCCGCCGCGGGCGTTGCGACCGGCTCCGGATCAGGTGCGGATGGGATTGCTTCGGTTCGCATCTTCACCAGATCCTTGCGATCCGCAAATCCGACTCGCTCAAGGATCTTTCGGTCCAAGAGCGCCTCGGCCGCATCACGGATGATCGGTGCGTGCTCTTCGACCATTCGGTTCGTCCGCCGCCCCTCGACGTTTGCTAGATCCATCATCGTTCGTACAAAGCGCTCATCGGGACGGCTCAAAGCCTTGTCAAGCGCGTCGGCATACTGGGCCGTGTAAATGCGGCGCCGTGCGTCTGCCCCGACGAACGCCGGGTCGAACGTGCCTTTCCGGAGCTTGCTCAGGGCGTCGAACGCAGTAGGGTCGACCTGTCCCCGTGCCACCTCGGACAAGTCGACCACTGCGAAAGGCTGATCGTCCATCAAGTTCTCCAGCCCTGTATCAGTATAGAGCTGGAACTGGAGTCCATCCGTCAGGATCCCGAGCTTGACGGTCGGTACGGCATTGAAGTAGCCCTTCAACTCTCCGCGGTTCGCTTCGGAGAGTGTGCCCACCTTCTTGCATTCGATGGCGATGGCCGGGTTGCCATTCACCGAGATCGAGTAATCGACGCGATTCTTGAACTTGTCGGAGAACGACGCGTGAGCCTCGGGGATGACCTCGTCGGGATCGAGCGGGTCGTAGCCGAGGAGTTGGAGGAACGGAAGTACGAGGTACTGCTGCGTGGCGGCTTCCGACTGCGCTCGAACGGCTCGCTCAACCACAGTCTGCGCATGCGTGACCAGTGCGCTGCGAAACTCTTCACTCATTGAGCCTCGTGAGGTGGGGGCGGGGTGGAAGGGTCGGGAGGATGGAATTCGCCGTCACGGGTTTCGAACGCCAGCGGCGCCAGCTCACCGCACTCGCGGCGGAGATGCTCCCAAGCAGAGGAGGGCGTCACCGCCGACAGATTCAGCCCTTCAAGCGATCCGCGGTCAGTGGCGAGCCCAATCAGTATGGCCGTGCTGGCGCAATTGTGCTCGGAGAAAATGCGCGTGACAGCGGGAGCGGTCAACGATGGCGGATCTCGGTGGCACGTCGGCCCAGGAGTGCTTGGACGGCTAGTTCGTACACCGGCCGCATCTCGGGCGCGGACAACGGCTCATAATCCAGGTACAGCTTCAGCGCCTTCACCCGCCGCGCCATCACAGATCGCGCAGGTGCGGAAGGTCACGCGCCATCGGGAGGCCGAGAGAGGGGCCATCCGCGGCCCACCGATCCGGTCGGAGCAAATGGCCCCTGCGGTTCCGCCGCTCTGGCGTCCGCAAACCGGGCGGACGATGTTGGTCCCGATCACCCCTCATCACCATCGCACCGACACGATGTTCACCCGTCGCGACTTCCTCTCCACTCTCGGGCGCACGGCGCCGGCCGCGTGGCTGGCGGCGGGCGGGAGCGCGCAGGTGCGCGAGCTGGCGGAGGAGCTGGCGCGCTTCACCGGCGATCCCGACGAGATCGCGCGCGACGAGCGCTTCTGGGCGCCGGTGCAGCAGGCGTTCACGGTCGATCGCTCCATCATCAACCTGAACAACGCGGGGGTGAGCCCCTCGCCCGCGCTGGTGCAGGACGCGATGAAGCGGCACCTCGACTACTCGAACGAGGCGCCGGTGCAGACCATGTGGCGCGTGCTGGAGCCGCAGCGCGAAACCGTGCGCGCCGGCCTGGCGCGGATGTTCGGGTGCGACGCCGAGGAGATCGCCATCACCCGCAACGCCACCGAGGCGCTGCAGATCCTGCAGATGGGCTTCGACCTGCGGCTGGGCGACGAGGTGGTCGTCTCCACGCAGGATTATCCGCACATGATCGAGACGTGGCGCCAGCGCGAGCGCCGCGACCGCATCGTGCTGCGGACGATCGATCTGCCGATCCCGATCGAGGACCCGGGCGAGGTGGTGCGGCGGTACGAGGCGGCGATCACGCCCCGGACGAAGCTGGTCCACGTCAGCCACATGAGCTTCATCAACGGCCAGGTCCTGCCCGTGCGCGACGTGGCGCGGATGGCGCGTCGCCGCGGCATCTCCGCGATCGTGGACGGGGCGCACGCGTTCGCGCACTTCCCCTTCCACCAGGGCGACCTGGAGTGCGACTTCTACGCGGCCAGCCTGCACAAGTGGCTGTATGCGCCGCACGGCACGGGAATGCTGTACGTGCGGCGCGAAAGGATCCCGGAGATCTGGCCGCTGCAGGCGTCGGACGAGGCGAAGCGGGCCGACATCCGCAAGTTCGAGGACGTCGGCACGCACCCGGCCGCCAACGCGCTCGCCATCGCCGAGGCGATGTATTTCACCCACGCCATCGGGATCGACAACAAGGCGGCGCGCCTGGCCTATCTCCGCGACCGGTGGGCGGCGGAGCTGGCGCGGCATCCGCGCGTGCGGCTGCACACCAGCCTGCGGCGCGGCCGTGCGTACGCCATCGCGCTGGTGCAGGTGGAGGGGATCGAGCCGGGGAAGGTGTACGAGGAGCTGTGGACGAAGCACCGCATCATCACCAGCCCGACGAAGTGGGCCGGCGTCGAGGGCATCCGCGTCACCCCGAACGTCTACACCACGCTGGACGAGATCGACCGGTTCACGGAGGTGATGCGGGGAATTCTCCGCGCCTGAACCTTCGCCTTCCCGCCGCATTCGTGTGCGCTGCACGGGCCGGTTCCGGTGACGGCGGGCTGGCGCCGGGCATTGCGGGAGGACGAGACTCTCGTTCGATCACCGCGCGGCGGGACGAAGGCGGAGGACGCCGGTCAGGCGCGTGCGCCGGCGCGCGGGCAGCGCGGCATTCATGGCCTGGCGATGAAGCGCAGCAGCGCCGCGGGAGTGTTGGTGATCGCGCGCGGGGCCAGTGGCTTGCCGGGCAAGGTCTCGAACCGGTATCCCGCGTCCACAAGCAGACCGACGAACCGCCCCGGGCGCTCGCCCCTGGCCTCCAGGAGGTCGTGATGGAGCTCGACGAAGAGCGTGGGGCGGATCTCACGGAGTGTACGCGCGGCGCCCGCGATCACCTCGATCTCCTCTCCGTCGACGTCGATCTTCACGATGCTGGGACGGATTCCCGTCCGCTCCACGAAGGCATCGATCGTCGTCTTCACCACCTCTCGCGAACGGTCTTCGCGCGTGGTGTTGAAGAAGCCGCTTTCGTCGATCGAGCCGTGCACCGTGCCGGACGCGGAGCTGAGCCAGGCCTGGCGGATCTCGGCGCGGTCGGCGAGCCCGTTCTGCGCGAGGGCTCGCCGCAGGTCGGCCAGAGGCTCCGCCGCGGCGTCGAAGGCGATCGCCCGGTTTCCGGGGCGCGCCGCGCAGTAGGCCAGGGTGAAGATCCCGTGGTTGGCGCCGACGTCGAAGAGCACGCCGTCCGCGGCGCCGGCGTGCTGGACGAATGCGTAGAGCTCTTCCGCCGACTCGCCGTTGCTTTCCAGGTGAAAGCGGAACGCTTCCCACGCCGGCCGCGACAGGGTGAGGCGCGCGAGCCGGTGGATCTCCAGCCGCACCTGTCCGGACGCGTCGAAGCGTGCGCTGTAGCCGAGAGAGACCGCGGGCGGCCGATAGCCGTACCGACGACCGCGAACCGCCGCCTTGACCGGTTCCGGCAGCAGGCGGGCGGCGAATCGCTTCAGGACGCGCAGGGGTTGCATGGGCTTCGGCGGCAGCGGCGGCTGGCGTGGCGGAGCTCACGTCCGGGCGTTTCCCGTCCCGGTCGCGGTCACTCCGTGATTGCAAAGGGCGTGACGCATCTCTCGTCACCTCGGCGGCGGGCCGTCGAATGGGGGGCGGCCGTCGGGGGGCGGACCCTGGCCGGGGAACCCGGGCTCGCCCGGAGGCGGGCCGCCACGGCGCGGGGGCGGCGGGCCGAAGGGGGGCGGGAGGAAGCGGTTCAGCCGCGTCCGCTGGTCCTGGTCCAGGTGCGGGGCCAGGCGCCGCCGCATGGAATCCAGCGCCGCGCGCAGCTCGCGGTTGGCGTCGGCGATGATCTGCTGGTTGCGCCGCGCCGTGGCGTCGATCAGCGGCTCGATTCGGCGACGCTGGGCCTCGTCGCGGGGACGGATCACCTCCTCCACGTGCTGGCGGAACCCGCCGGGGCGCCGCATCCCCTCGAGCGCCTCGCGCCGCCCCGCCGCCACCGCGCCCCCCGCCACGGCGCCCAGCAGCACGCCCAGCAGCAGCGTGGTCAGCAGGATCACCGCGGTCCGCGTCTCGAGCTTCATCCCCGTTCCTCCTCCAGCGCGTTGGCGGCGGGCGGTGCGTGGCGCATGGAGACGGGCTCCAGCGAGTACGCGGCCTCGATGGTGACGGCGGGAAGCCCCAGCGCCGCGTCGACCGGCGACTGCCGCGCGTCGGCCTCGCGCAGGTTCCACGCGGCCAGCGCCACCACCGCGGCGGCGGCCAGCGGGGCCAGCCGCAGGAACTGGCGCTGGAGCGCGGCGGCGAAGGCGGCGCCGGGCGCGGCCTGCTCGTCGCGCACGCGGCGCATCACGCGGTGCGCGAACCCCGGCGCGAACGCGTCACGCCGCTGCGCGCGCAGGAGCGCCTCCACCCCGCGCATCTCCGCATCGAGCCGATCGCTCATCGTCTTTCCTCCGTCATCTCCCGATCCTGCACGTACGGCCTGAGCTCGGCCGCCAGCTGCTCCATCGCGCGCGAGAGGCGCGAGAGCACCGTCCCCTCGGGGAGCCCCAGCACCTCGGCCGTCTCGCGCGTGGAGCATCCCTCGATCATCCGCAGCACCACCACCGGCCGGTGCTTCGGCCCCAGCCGGTCGATGGCCGCACGCACGCGCGCCTGTGCCTCACGGCTCTCCACGCCGTCGCGCTGCTCGGCGGGCGGCTCGGGAAGCGGCTCGCGCGCGCGGTCGCGGCTCAGGAAGCGCAGCGAGAAGCGGCGCCGGCGCTTGAGCGCGTTCAGCGACAGGTTCACCGCGATGCGCCGCAGGTAGGTCTTCACCGACGCGTCGCCGCGGAAGTCGCCGAGCGCGCGGTAGAAGCGGATGAACGTCTCCTGCCCCACGTCGTCGGCGTCGTCGCCCGGCCCCAGCATCCCGATCACCGTCGCCGCGACCGCCAGCTCGTAGCGCTCGACGAGGACGCGGAACGCGCGCTCGTCGCCGGTGCGCGCGCGGCCGATCAGCTCCTGGTCGGTGGGGTCGGCGTGCATCCGCGCGCTCCGGGTCCGCGGCCGGGCGGCGGCCGCCGCTCCGGGCCTTCGCATCGTTGGACAACGTATGTCGTGCGGGGATTCCATCCAAGCGGGGAGTGCTGAGTCCTAAGTCCTAAGTCCTAAGTCCTAAGTCCTAAGTCCTAAGTCCTGAGTCCTGAGTCCTAAGTCCTGAGTCCTGAGTCCTGAGTGCTGCGCACAACGCCGCCCCCGCGCTGACGTCATCCTGAGGCCGGCCAGACTGTAATCAGCGTCTGCGCAAGCGCTGGCAGGCCGAAGGATCTATAACCGCGTCGGCACGCGATTCTGTCGAGGCGCACCCATCCATCGCCCGGAGACTCTCTCCATCGATGGAATGCCGATCACCGTCGCGTTGTCGGGGATTGTGGAACGGCGTTGATGCTTCGACCGACGACCAAGGGAGGCGGGGATGAAGATGAGATCGCGGGTGATGGAGATGGCGCTGCTGGGCGCCGCGGCGATGGCGCTGGCGTGCGGGACGAACGCGGTGGCGGGGACGGACGACGATTCCTCGACGATCAGCGGCGACGTGCCCGCCGTCTTCCAGAAGTTCACCAACGGAGTGGAGATCTCCGCAGACGGAAGCGAGATCGTGCTGCGCTCGCGCGGCGTCCCCAACCACCGGAGCCCGTACTGGTCGCCGGGCGACTCGCGCTTCGAGGCGTACAACGGCTCCAACCCGCAGTGGGCGTCCAACGGCTTCACCATCCAGGAGCAGCAGCTGGTGATCCGCATCCCGCGCAACCCGCAGAAGGCCGCCAGCGCCTCGCCCACGCCGCTGGGGCCCATCGGGATGGCGCTGAACGGCGTCCCCATCTTCAACCAGTACGCGGGAAACGGGCGCCCGCTGACGATGGAGATCAACTCCTTCGACCAGTACAACGGCCACCCGCAGCAGACCGGCTCGTACCACTACCACGCCGAGCCGCTCTACCTCACCCGCACCGGCGGCAGCGAGGGGCTGATCGGCTTCCTGCTCGACGGCTTCCCCGTCTATGGGCCCGTGGAGAACGGGAAGACGCTGGCCAACGCCGACCTCGACGACCTGCACGGCCACACCGGCCCCACGGCCGACTACCCCAACGGCATCTACCACTACCACGCGACCGCCGAGGCCCCGTACATCAACGGCGCCGGCTTCTACGGCACGCCCGGCACCGCGAGCCGGTAGATGCGTCGCGTCCTGGCCGTCGCCGCCGTCGCGCTCGCGTGCGGCCTCGCGCGCCCCGCGCCGGCGGCCGACCCGCTCCGCGCCGTCGAGGCGACCGACCCCGCGCTCCGTCGCGACGGCGACCGCGTCACCTTCCGCGGCGCGCCGTTCAGCGGGCAGGTCATCGAGCGATATGGGGATGGGACTCGGCGCAGTTCCACCACATACCTCCGCGGCCGTCGCGACGGGGTCGCGCAAGGGTGGTACGCGGACGGGAGACTGGCCTGGCGCGGGGGATTCCGCCGCGGGCGCGAGGAGGGGATGCACCGCGCGTGGTGGCCGAGCGGGCGGCCGCGGCTGGTCGAGCGCTTCCGCGACGGGCGGCTGGAGGGGACGGTGCGCGAGTGGTTCCCCGGCGGGCGACTGTACCGCGAGGTCCGCTACCGCGCCGGGCAGGAGGCCGGCCGCCAGCGGATGTGGTTCGCCGACGGGACGCTCCGCGCCAGCTACGTGGTCCGCGACGGCCGCCGCTACGGGCTGATGGGCGCGAAGGGCTGCACCGGCGAGCACAACGGCATCTCCGCGGACGCTGACGAAGCTGTCTCACGCGGAGACGCGGAGGCGCGGAGAACTCAGCGCACGACAGCGACGTCATCGTGAGGCCGGCCACACCGTCAATGGATGTCAGGAAACAATTGCAGGCCGAAGGACCGATCGCGCGCACCACACGATCGCAGGACAACCGCGGCAGCGATGAAGCGTTCCCCACAATGGCGGGCGAGATGGCGATCGATCCTTCGGCCTGTGGAGATCAGGCGCATCGAGCATCAGCGTGGCCGGCCTCACGGCGACGGGAGAGGAGAAAGACGATGATCGGCAAAGCGTGGGTGATCGGGATCGCCGCGATCGCGGCCGTGGCGGGCGGGGCGATGGGGATGGGGACGCGGCCGGACGGCCTGCCGTTCTACACCTCGCGCGACCTGACGCCGCGCTGGATCTCGCCGCGGGCGGCGGAGCGCATCCACCGCATCGCGCCGTTCCGGCTTACGGACCAGGACGGACGCACCATCACCGAGCGCGACGTGGCGGGGAAGGTGTACGTCGCCAGCTTCTTCTTCACCCGCTGCCAGCAGCTCTGCCCCATCCTGGGCAATGGCCTGCGGCGCGTGCAGACGGCCTTCGCGGCGGACAGCGGCGTCGCCATCCTCTCCCACAGCGTGACGCCGGAGATCGACAGCGTCGCCACCCTCAAGCGCTGGGCGGAGATGCGGGGCGTGCGCGGCCGCTGGCATCTGCTCACCGGCGACCGCGCGCAGATCCGGCGCCTGGCCGAAGCGTCGTACTTCGTGGAGCTCTCCGACACCACCGGCAACACGCAGGGCACCCTCGTCCACACCGAGACGCTCGTGCTGGTGGACGGGCGGCGGCGCATCCGCGGCGTGTACGACGGCTCGCTCCCCTACGACGTCGCCCAGCTCATCACCGACATCCGCACGCTGCGGGGGGAGACGGGAACGCACGGACCGTGATCCCCCGCCCGCACCTCGTCACCCGCCACCGCCGCTCGCCCCGCACCGCTTCCCATCTCCCTCGCCCCGGCGCGACGATTCGCGTGCGGCGCGGCACGTGGCGGCGCCGCGACCCACCCGGACGAGGAGTCGGACGATGGCGAATGGCGAATTTCCGTGGCAGCTGAGCCAGCAGAGCGGCGCGTGGCCGTGGCAGCTCGGCGGCTCGAGCAGCACCGCGGCGGGCGAGTGGCCCTGGCAGGGTGGCTGGATCGTCGGCGGGCAGGAGGCGAGGCCGAACGAGTTCCCGTGGCAGGGCGCCGCGATCGTCGGCGGCACGACCGCGCCCGAGGGCCAGTTCCCGTACCAGGTCGGGTGACGGCCGCCGCGTGCGTGGCGCGAAAACCAGTGTCGGCGCTTAGTTCTCCCCGCCCCTGCGAAGCGGGGGAGGGGGCCGGGGGGAGGGGGCCGGCCGCGGCCGCGGGGATGCTCGCGATCAGCACCCCCGTCGCCAGGCGGCTGAGCCGCGGCAACCACTACGGGAAGCCTCGCAAACCGCGCGAGGCTGTCCCAAACGAAGCGCGGGGGCGATGCACACCGGCATCGCCCCCGCTGTTCATCTCCCTTTGCCGCGAATCAGTTCCTGACGCGCAGCAGCACGGGGCGCGGGAGGCGCACCTCGCGCGAGGTGTCGGCCTTGTCGATGGTGTCGTCGTACCACTCCTGGTCGCGGACGGCGCCGCCGTGCACCATCACGATCTTGGCCAGCTCCACCGCGTCGATGTTGCGCATGCGGATGCACCCGTGCGAGCGCGCGTTCCCCAGCGAGCTGGGGAGCTGCGTGCCGTGGATGTACAGGTCGGGCTCGCGGAAGAACATCTTCACCCGCCCCATCGGGTTCCCCCGCGAGTTGGGCGGCTCGAAGTGGTGGTCGCGCGCCCACGCCGACGGCGGCGGCCGCCAGCTCGGGTTCCAGATCATGTGCGAGATCCGGTAGGTGCCCGCTGGGGTGGAATATCCCTCCTGCCCCACCGACACCGGGAAGGTCCGCACCACGTCGCCGTCGCTGATCAGGTACAGCTTGCGGTCCGATAGGTCCACGGTCAGCGAGAAGTTCTTCATCCGCGTGACGGGCACGTTCACCGCCGCCTCGACGGAGGACAGGATCAGCCCCGTGTCGCGCGGGGCGGCCTGCGCGCGCGCCGTGCCCGGCGCCAGCGCGGCGGCCAGCGCGGCGAGTGCGAACCACTTTCGTTGCATGCGTCTCTGCGGTGCGGGTTGTGGAAGACTGCGGGCCTGCCGGAGACCATCCGTACAACCAGGATCGTGCCACCGCGCGGGGAGCGGCCCCCACGGGCGGCGTAGCAGGTTGCGGTGACCGCAATATACTGCATCGCATCGGTTTGGGCGAGGTCCCCGGGATCGCCGAAACGCAGAGGGGCAAGAAAGGGAAAAGGTCCCGCGCATACGCACCGCGGCCGGGGAGACCACGTCTCCCCGGCCGCGGTGGGCGAGGTGCCGGCCGCTACTGGCGGCGGGTCCGCCGGGAGGTGGTGGTCGTGGCTTCCCTCCCGAGCGTGAACCCCTGCGAAAGCGTGCCGACCGGCGAGGAGACTCCGGACACCGTGGACGAGACGACGAGCTCGCGCGTTCCCGACCTGGGCGGCGCGACCCTGGCCTCGAACTGGAAGGTGGTTTCGCCCTCGGGGATGACGATGGTCTCCGGCAGCGACAGGGCCTCGGGGTCCTCGCTGGCCAGCGCCAGGCTCAGCCCGCCCTCGGGCGCCGGCCGGTCGAGGGTGATGGTGCCCAGCGTGGTGCCCGCGGCGGTGAGCTCCCCGGCGCCGAGGGAGAACCCCCAGATCGGCGCCAGCCAGAAGAAGATCTCCAGGCTTCCCCCCCGCACCCCGTTGCCGGTGGGGAACTGGGTGCCCAGCGGAGGCCCGGCGAACAGGTCGCCGTCCAGGTACACGCTCTGGTCGGCACTGCTGCGTACCAGGTTCCCGTACACCGTGAGCCGGGCCGGGATGTACCGCCAGTTGAACTGGCCGTACAGCCCGTTCAGGAAGGCCACCGCGCCGGGGTCCACCGCCCGCCAGCGCAGCGTAGTCCCGTTGGTGAAGACGTTCGCGTTCACGTCGAAGGGCACGTACCCCGAGTCGCTGGCGTAGCCGTAGAAGGACTGCGGCGGGGGCAGGTACACCGTGAGCCGCGCCGCGCGCGACGACGACACGAAGATCGACTGGTCGCAGAGGATGTCGAAGCCGGAGGTGGAGAGGACGTACGGGGGGATCACCGCGTCGTGCCGCACCTGCATCGCCGCCATGCGCACGTCGGTGACCACCACGCGCTGCGTGGGAGCGCCCAGACCGGAGCAGATCTGGTCCAGCGCCGCCTGCACCGTGTTCACGCTCGCGGGCAGGTTGCAGTTGCTGCTCGGCGCGTACCCCACGTCGCCCGCCACCAGCACCCGCGCGTTGAAGCGCACCGTGGTGGGCGACCCCAGCGGCAGGTTGCTTCCCGGCGGCGCCGACGCGAGCACCGCGTTGGCCTGCTGCGACCGGCGCGCGGCGTCGTCGGCCGGCCGCCAGAACGCCTCGGCGATCCCGTTGGCGTCGGTGTTGATGGAGACGGTGGTGTTCCCGGCCGGCACCCCGGCGGAGGTCGCCGCCACCCGCCCGCCGCTCTCCACGTTGAAGGTGACGGTCGCGCCCTGCACCGCGCCGCAGGCGTTGGCCACCGACACGCGCAGCGGCTGCGGGAGCGTGGCCGCCGGCAGCGCCTCCTGCCCGTCGCCGCCGGCGTAGAAGAGGCGGAGGAGCTGCATCTGCCGGTCGAGCGCGGCCTGCACGGTGGTCACCGGCGGCGCGGTGCCCCCGCACACGGTGCGCGGATCGTACGCGACCTGCGACGCGACGCTCACGTTGGCGCCGAAGACGATCGGCAGGCCGACGGGGTTGTTGGCCACGTCGCGCAGCGTGGCGCGAACGCGGTTCACGCCGCTGGTCGGCAGCAGCGACCAGGTGCAGGTGGCCGTGCCGTCGCTCTGGGTGAACGACTCGGCCGTGGTCCCCGCCGCGGCCGAGCCCTGCACGCGCCCGTCGCCGTCCAGCACCTCCCAGAACACGCGCGCGCCGACCACCGGCCATCTCCCGTTCGAGACGCCGACCCGGAGCGGGGAGGGGAGCGCGACACGGGTGCCGACCTGCGCCTGCGTCAGGTTCGGCATCACCTCCTGCCCGTCGCCGCCCAGGTACTCGAAGTCGGTGAGCTCGGTGACGGGCGGGAAGAGGTTGCGGCAGTCGGAGAAGGCGGTGACCACGCCGGCGCCATTCACGTCCACCATCGCCAGCCGCGCCCAGTGGTGCACGATTCCCGCGGGCGGGCGGGCGATGGGGTCGCCGGTGCCGTCCTCGGGCCACTCCACGTCGCCCGTTGTCGTCCGGGCCGGGATGGTCCAGTAGTCGCCCGCGCGGTAGGTGGCGCCGCTGGAAAAGCGGATCTCCACTCCGTCCTGCCCCAGCGGGATCCACGCGCTGGTGGTGATGTTGGCCGCCGCGCCGCCGTCCCACCGCCGCAGCTTGGGATGGAGCGCGAGGTCGAGCGTGGGCGCCGCGTTCAGCCGGATCACGCCGGTAGAGGCGTCGACCGAGACGATCTCGAACATGTCGCCGGGCGTTCCGGCCAGCTCGTCGGCGTCGTCGAGCGCCTCCACGAACTGCCCGGGCGCGAAGGAGAGGAGCGCGTCGCGCCCCACCTCGCCGACCGTGACGTCCTGCCCGTTGACCGCCTGGACGGAGGTGACCACGGCGCCGTTGTCGCGGCTCCACTTGAACGTCGCCGTGCCCACCGCCCCGCCGCGGTGCACCTCCACGCGGTAGAGCTGGTTCTCCAGCCGCGTGTATCCCGCGTCGGCCGACACCACGCAGGGGCCCTGCTGGCTGCTTCCCGCGGCGGCGCGCGCCCGCAGCGTGCCCGTGCTGGGGGCGATCAGCGTCTCGTAGTCCGGCACCGCGGCCAGGCAGCTCGTCCCCGAGGCCACCGGGACGCTCCCGATCTGCCAGACGACGCGCGAGCGGGTGGCGGTGTCGGGGCCGTTCAGCGCCACCTCGCGCAGCAGCGGGTCGTCGAGCCAGGTGAGGTGCCGCTCCCAGACGTGCAGGTAGACGAGGTGCCGTCCCGTGGCCAGCGCGGGGCCGGTCCCCGGCACGTCGGGCTGGTGGCGGAGCGACACGATCTGCTCGTTCTCCACCAGGATGCCGTCGACGTAGTAGCGCCCGGGGCCCAGCAGCACGTCGCCCGTGTACGGCGCGATGATGCCGCGCGCCGTCAGGTCGTTGGTCTCGCCGCTGGAGAGCGAGGCCGCCAGCCGGACGGCGAACGCGGCGGCGTGCAGCGGGCCGCCGCTGGGGCCGATCAGGTCGCCGGCCGTGACGTGCCGCCGGTGCGCGTCGATGTCGGCCTGCTCGTTCCAGTCGGCGTCGAGCAGCACGCGGCCCTGCTGCATCCGCACGCTGGCGAAGTGGCGCTCGGGGCGGAAGGTGGCCCGGGTGAGGTCGCCTTTCATGGGGGATCTCCTCAGGTCGCGAAGAAGAGGCCGGCCTCCAGGCCGACGCGGAGGTGCTCACCCAGCCCGGCGCGCAGGTCGGCGATCCGCTGGGTCTGCTGCAGGAAGTGGAAGGCGCCCATCTCGCCCTCGTCGTCGGCCCCCTCCACGATCACGCGGGGGCACGCGAGGGAGAGCTGCGCGTACGCGGGGTGCCCGTACGTGCGCGAGGTGAACTGCGGCTCCTCGGCGCGCGCGGTGGCGCCCGACGTGGGGCGGCACTCGAAGCGCCGGGGAACGCGGCTCTGCGTGGGCACCCAGGAGTAGCGCACGCACCCGGTCTGCCGCCGCTCCACCGTCACCGTGCGGGCGAAGATGGTGTTGCTGGCCTCGAGGGTGATCGCGCGCGCGCCGCCGAAGATCGTCACCGCGTCCAGCCGCACGTCGGGGCCGCGCAGGCTGGTCAGCTGGTTCTCCCCGTCGACGATGCTGTCCTCCACGGTGAGCGACCGCGCGGCGCCCTGGATGTCGAGGATCCCGGTGATGCTGCGGGTGACCGTCACCGCCAGGCGCGCGTTGCCGGTGTTGCAGGAGATGCCGCCCTCGCCGGGAACCAGGGTGCAGTGCGAGACGCGCAGCATCCCCAGGTTCCCCTGCACCACCGTGATCCCCCCCTCGATCAGCAGCCCGTCGATGGTCAGGCTCCCCGGGTTGGCGCTGTCGTCGGGGTTCACCGCCTGGGGGATGAGGCCGCGCACCTGCACGTCGCCCTGCAGGTGGGGGCGGAGATCCTGGGGCACCAGCCGCCCCGGCGTCCGCGCGCCGCCCTCCTCTTCCGGCTCCGGCCACCCCGCGGCGACGATGAGGAGATGCGACCCCTCGGGAACGTCGATGCGGCCGCCGGCGCCGGTGAGGTTCTCCTCGTAGCTGCGGCTGTCCATGATCGCGATCACGCCGACGGTGCCCGGGCCCTGCGCGTTCCAGGCGGCCACCGCGTCGACCAGCGTCTCGAACAGCACCCCCGGCTCGGCCGACGCGTCCGCCGTCACCCCCGCCTGCCAGGTGACCGGCCGGCCGATCAGCTTCGCCCACGCCTCGACGCTCTCGCGGCGGTCGTACGGGCCCCCGCCCAGGTCGCCCGGGAAGCCGTAGGCGTAGCTCACCTCCAGCGACGCCGGCAGGTCCACGCCCTCGCAGACGGCCAGGCGCCCGAGCGCGGGGTCGATGGAGACGAGCGTGTCGGTGGCGCCCTTCCCCGGCAGCACCGTGGTCTGCTGCGGCGGGCGGCGCCACGGGTCCAGGTTGCACACCATCACCTGCTCGGGGACGAGCAGGTTGCCGTCGAAGAAGACCTGCACCACGGGGTCGTCGCCGAAGTACGTCTCCACCACCTCGGCCCCGGCGGAGAGCGCCGCGCGGCGCGCCTGCAGCTCGTCGTACAGCGCGCGGCGGCGCAGCGGCGCGGGAACGTCCTCCTCGCGGGCCAGGTGGCTGATGGCCGTCTCGGTCCGCGCGCGGTTGAAGAGCGGCGCCTCGCGCCCCACGGGGTGGAAGGTGAAGCCGGCGTCGGCCTCGGCCGTCACCAGCCGCGGGCGCGAGCGGAGCACGGGATAGCTCTGCAGCCGCCAGAGGAACACGCCGATGTCGGGGATGTTGTATCGCCCCCGCCCGTTGTCGATGTGCCGCACCTCGCCCGTGTGCGCCACCTGCTCGAAGGGGCCGTTCACCAGCTCGAGCGACGACGAGTCGCGCAGGCTGGCCGTCCCCCCCATCCCCGGGCGGACGTGGGCGAGATGCTGGGTGCCGGCGAGGAGCTGGAAGTACTCCACCGCGTGCGCCGGCCACCCGGTGACGTCGCGCGCCACCTGCTCCAGCACCGCCGCGGTCCCCTTCCGCCGCCGGTAGCCGATGGTGTTGGCCACCCGCGCGCGCTGGGTGAACGAGCCGCCGGCCGCGTTGCGCAGGCCGCGCACGCCCAGCAGGTCGCCCAGGTAGGGGACGACCCACTCCTGGCAGGTCTCCACGAACCAGTTCTCGTACAGCTGCGCGATGTCGGCCTCGACCGCGGTCAGCTCGGCCTCCATCACGGCCGCCAGCGCACGCAGCGGATATCCCTCGTCCGCGTCGCGCAGGCGGTAGACGGCGGGAAGGAGCGCGTACAGGCGCTCCGTGCCGGTGTCGGTCATGCGGGCACCTCGCGGAGGGTGACGCCGTTGTCGTCCAGCAGCAGGAGCTCGGAGGGAAGGATGGTCGTGCCGGAGAAGCGGGTGGTCTGGGACGACAGGACCTTCGCCGCCGGTAGCGTGGTGCCCGACGAGCCGCCGACCAGGTCCAGCTTGTCGAGGTCGACGGCGACCACGCCGTCCACCGCCTGGATCACGGCGATGACCTCGGCGCCGGTCACGGGCTGCGCGAAGTCGCGCGCGGCGAAGGAGAACGCGTCGCGCAGCGCGGCCTCGGCCGCCTCCAGCACGTCGGCGGCGATGAAGGCGGGATCGACGATCACCGCCGCGTCGAGGGTGAAGGCGCGCGGGGTGTAGCTGTCCACCACCACGCGCTCGCTCCCCTCGCGGTAGGTGTGGATGGCGGCGACGAGGTTGGTGTAGACGTCGCTGTCCGACGCCACCTCGCCCCCCGTCGCCGCGGCGATGGTGATGTGGATCACCTGCCGCTCGCCGCTCCACAGCGCCACCGCGCGCGCCTTGCCGATGCCGGCGAACGCCCGGGCGAAGTCCTCGAAGTCCTTGAGCGAGACGATGCGGCCCAGGGTGAGCACGGTGCGCGGCGCGTTGGCGCGGGCGTCCTCCAGCTCCTCGGGCGCGCCCGCGCCGCTGGCGGCGATGGGGTTGGTGACCTCCTTCAGGCCGAGGGGACGGCTCTGCAGCAGCGTCAGCGTCCCCTCGCCCACCTCGCCGTCGGGGCCGATCCCCGTCCGGTACGTCGCGGTGACGTTGGCCGAGCCGGTGGGAAGGCGCGCGCCGCGGATCCCGTCGCCGAACATCACCGTGGCGGTGCCGTCGTCGGCGTGGCGGACGGTGTAGACCTCGTCCTGCGGGCCACTCTCGTTGAAGGCGTCGACCTCGGTCCACAGCAGGTCGTTCACCCGCACCTCGAGCGTGGTCTGCACCCCCGTCGCCGTCGCGGCGGAGACGTAGGTGAGCGGCGGGCGCTTGAGGGTGAACTGCTGGTTGGCCTGCGAGCCGTCGCCGCTGCCCAGGACCTCGCTCACCGTCTCGCCGTGCGTGGCCATGGCGACGTTGGCCCAGATGCGCACGGAGCCGCGGTCGTACCAGCGCTGCATCCCCGTGCCCTCCAGCCGCAGCGTGGTGCGCACCCCGTCGTCCGTGGCCTCGGCGAGCGCGACCACCTCGCTCAGCAGCTCGTCGTCCGCGGCCGCGTCCTCCTCGGCGATGCGGCCGGAGGCGTCCGTGACGGTGCCCTCCACGCCGAAGCGGTTCACCAGGCTCCAGGTGACCGCGCCGGCGGTGGACGTGGACGAAGGCGCCGTCATCCACAGCACCTCGCCGGGGTTGAGCTTCGTGGCCGTCCCGTCCGCCGACGTCATCACCAGCCCCTTCGCGAGGCCGTCCACCCGCGCGCGGCGGCGCTGCCCGGAGACGATCAGCGTGCGCGCGGCGGTGAGCCCGTCGACCAGCTCCTCCAGCTCCACCGTCGTCCCCCCGACCAGCGAGGTGTCGGGCGCCTCGGTCAGCCGCAGCTCCTCGCTCTGCAGGAAGACCACGGTCTCGCGGCGCGGGAACCAGGAGAGGTGCTCCATCGCGTCCAGCGTCAGCCGCGTCACCTTCGCGGTGAGCGTGAAGTCGGTGCGCGACGCGGGGACCGCGGTGGCGACGCGGTAGAGCTCGGTGTAGTTGCTCTTGGAGAGGACGATCCAGCTCCCGGGGACGACCCTGGGATAGGCGGCGTCGAGGTCCACCACGTTGTCGGCGCCCTCGGCCTCGAAGCCGGGCCACTCCGTCAGCGAGCCGGAGTAGGCGCCGGTGGCGGTGTTCAGGTCGGAGGCGGACGGATCGAACTCGGCCTTGATGACGCCCGGCATCGCGCGCCAGTCGGGCGCGTTGAAGCCGAAGAACGAGCCGCGGGCGCGGAAGGCGTAGACCTTGGGATCGTCCGCCGGCTCCACTCGGCGGGTGCCGGACCTGAAGCCCAGCCCCTCCGTCCACGTCACCTTCGTCTTCCCCGCGGAGAGATCGGGCGGGGAAGTCGGCGTGGGCGTGGCGGGATAGGTCTCCACCGCGGCCACGAAGCGGAAGTCCCAGTTCTCGCTCCCGCCGTATCTCTCGCGCTCCCTGCCGACGAGGAGGAGCGCGTCACCCACCTGCAGCCCGGTGGCGATCCCGTCGAGCCAGAGCGCCGTCTCGCCCAGCTCCAGCCCCTGCGTCTTCGTGGCGCGCGCGTGGAGGAGGTTCCACTCGGGGCGCGCCTCGATGGTCTCCACCGTCTCGAAGGTCTGCGCCGTCTCGCCGGGGCCGGGCACGCTCTGCACCTTCAGCCCCTCCGCCAGCTCCACGACGGCGGGGACGGGGGAGGCGGAGGTCAGCGGCGCGACCGTGGCGCTCTCGAGCGTGAAGGCCAGCTCGGTGGACGCGGCCACGCCGGGGTTCAGCTCGTAGCCGATGGTGCGCGCCAGCTCCAGGATCGACCGCCGCTCCGTGGCCGTGCGGAGGAAGCCCTCGTTCGCGACGCGCTCCTGGTAGAAGGTGAGCACGTCGGCCGTGGTCGCCCACGCGTCGAGCAGCGCGATGGCGGGGTCGTCGGCCGCGCGGGTGGTGAGGCGGGAGAGGGGGCGCAGCTCCTCGCCCGTGTCGGAGGTGACCGCCTGCGAGACGAGGCGGCGAAGCATCCGCTCGAGGAAGACGGGCTGCGTGCCGATGCGGTACGCCAGCGCGGGGAGCCCGGGCGGGTTGTCGATCGCCGTCGCGGTCTGCCCGCCCGACGCCGCGTCGGTGGCGTCGCCGCAGCAGCCGCAGGTGTCCAGGGCGGCGCCGCAGTCGGCGGCGCGAGGGTCGGCGTCGCTCACAGGCCACCCTCCATCTTGAAGTCGATCTTCCCGTTCTCGGGAAGGCTGGGGTCGTTGTCGAGCCGCGCGATCTCCAGCCGGTCGAGGGTGATGGCGCCCGCGGCCAGCTCGCCGCGCGCGGGCTGCCCCCAGCGGCGGAAGGTGGTCGGCTGCACGAACGACACGCCCGGCACCGCCATGGCCGCGGCGATCAGGCGGCTGAGGTACACGGGCTGCCCGAAGGTCAGGTTGTCGGGATGGAAGAAGGCGCGCTGCCCGTCGGCCGTCGTGCCGCTGCCGAACACCTCGAGCAGGGCGCGCTTCACGTCGCTGCGGAAGAAGCCGGGCTTCACGCAGACGGAGAGGACCACGTCGAGGGGGACGAAGCGCGGCGAGTCGATCTCCAGGTCGTGCCCGGCCAGGCGGAAGGGCTCCATGAAGCCGCGCATCTCCTCGCGGAAGGCGTCGTCCACCTCGCACCCGCCGCGGCGGTCGATGCTCACGAACATGGTGTACCAGCTCCCCGTCCATCTCCTGGTCGCCGCCGCGCGCTGCACCTCGGGATGACGCTGGGCCACCTCGGCGTAGTCGGCCTCGGTGACGGCGCGCTCCTGCCGCAGGAAGGCGGTCGGCGCGTACTTCCGCACGTCGGCCAGCGGCTCCGGGTCCTCGCCGCCGGAGGCGGGAAGGGGGTTGCGGACGCGCAGCACGCCGTCGGGCGCATCCACGAGCCGGGTGATGGCCTCGGCGCCCACGTTCCCCGCGCGCCCGTTCCCCACGCGGTAGGTGGCGAAGAAGCCCTCGACGGGGAGGCGGCCGGAGACGCCGTCGCCGAAGCGGAGGAACGTGGTCCCATCTTCCTCCGACTCGACCACGAACTCGGTGGCGAAGCGGTCGCTGGCCAGCAGGTCCGGCCGCGGCTCCCACGTCGATCCCGGCGTCTCGGCGGAGACCAGGGTGATGCGGGGGCGCACGTCGCCCATCTCCCACTGCAGGGCGGAGATGGCGGGCTGCGCGGGGTCGACGGCCACGGAGTGCCCCGCCGCGTCGGTGAAGCGCGCCTGCCGGGTCAGCGGCGCCAGCTGCAGCCGGGGGCGATACGGCCCGCCGGCGGGAAGGTCTTCCAGCTCCTCCGCCTCGACGGTGCGCCCGTGGTCGGCGAGCACGACGTTGCCGCGCGCGACGGAGACGGGGAAGACGAGGTCGGGGTCGTCGAAGTCGGCCACCTCCCACAGGCAGAGCGGGAAGGGGAGCGCGTCCTGCTGGTCCCAGCTCACCTCCAGCACCCGCAGCGGCTGGTCGGGGTCGCCCTCGTTGTCGCCCGGCTCGGTGTAGAGCGGATCGACGGTCTCGACGACGGAGGTGAGGCGGACGGCGTGGCGGTGGAGCGGATCGGCGTCGGCCTCGGCGCGGGTGTCGGGAGAGCGCACCTCCTCGAGGACCAGGACGTCGCCGCGCTGGAGATCCACCAGCCCGCCGTCGTTTCTCCGCAGCAGCGTCGCGCGGGTGGCGCCCTTGGGGAGGCAGCAGCGGTCGTCGCCCCAGGTGTGCAGCCGGATGCGCGAGTGCGCGGCGCGCAGGGTCACGTTGTGCAGCGTCTCGAACACCAGCGCGCCCGCGTCCTCGGCCGTGCGCGCCGGGTCCTCGCCGGTGACGTCGGTGGTGAGCGGGGTCGACGCCTCGGTCAGCAGCTGCGTCCCCGCGCCGAGGATGGCGCCGTCGGCGCCGCCGCCGGGCTCTACCTCGAAGGTCACCCAGGCGCGCGCGTTGGACCCGTCGTGCATGAAGTAGTCGACCAGCCGCGCGTGCCGGCGCACCGAGACGCGCCGCCGCGCCGTCCCCAGGTAGGCTTCCGTGGCGACGGCGTCCTGGTAGTAGCTCAGGTGGTCGGCCGCGTAGGCCAGCACCTCGACCAGCGCGATCCCCAGGTCGGCCGTGTTGCGCTCCGTCCACCCCGGCATGGTGACGGCCATGCGGTCCATCATCAGGCGCCGGAACGAGGCGTAGTCCTTGGCCAGGTAGTCGATGGGCGGCGGGGCGGCGGCCGGCTCGGCGCAGCGGTCGTCGGTCTGGCAGTCGAACTCGCTGGGGCACTCGACCTTGAACGAGAACCGCACCTCGCTGAGCTGGGGATCGAACCCCTCGGGCGGGAGGTCGGCCGAGCCGGGGCCCGAGTCGACCAGCCGCAGCGTGTAGGTGGAGAAGTCGCCCGCGCGATCGGTACGGACGATGAGCACGCGCGTGGGATCGTCGAGCTCGTCGATGAGGTTCTGGAGAAGGTTCTTCTCCTGCACGCTGGGCTGCCCCGCGTCGACGGCCGAGGCGGGGAAGGCCCAGGAGACGCCCACGCCCTTCACCCGCACGCCGCCTTCGATGCGCACGTTGGCGGCGGTGAGCGCGGTGCAGTCGAGGAAGGTGTGCACCAGCAGCGTCTGCTGGCGCGGGGGCACGCTCTGCTGGTCGACCACCTCGAGGAAGTCGATCCCGTTCAGCGTGCCGTCCTGGCGCACCAGGGCGCGGCGGGTTTCGCTGGGGCAGTAGAGCTGGCTTTTCATCTCCCTTCGCCCGTTCGCGGAAACGGAGGGTGGTTTCGGCCGCGGCGCCGCGGATATGTCCGTGCGACGGCAGCCTCAACGCGCGCGTTCATCGACAAACCGGTCGGGACTTCTGACGGCGTGGGGCCCGTCTGCCTTCCCCGGGCTCTCTCCCGGCGGGGCCCTCTCCCGGTGGGGCCCTCTCCCTGCCGCGGGCCCTCTCCCTGCCGCTTCGCGGCTGTCCCTCCCCCAAAACCGACTGGGGGAGGGACGGGCTCGCTGCGCTCGTGGCGCGCGGGGGAGAGCCCGTCTACCTATGACCCAGCATCCTCCGACCACCAACTCAGCACTCAGCACTCAGCACTCAGCACTCAGCACTCAGCACTTCCCGTCACGCCTCGCGGCTGAACGTCGCCTGCGTGCGCTCGTCGGTGCGGCGGATGGTGTACTGCACGGTCACCTCGATGCGGCCGTCGCCGGCGTCGACCTGGACGCCCTCGACCTGGATCAGGTCGCCGAGCCACTGCTGCAGCGCGCCCTGCACGAGGAACTGCGTCGTCGCCGCCAGCTCGGTGCTGACCGGGGCGAACACCAGCTGCAGCAGGCCGCAGCCGAAGTCGGGACGATTCACCCGCTCGCCGGGGGTGGTGAACAGCACCTGCTCGATCAGGTCGCGGACGTGGTCGTCGGCGGTGGTGCCGCCGGTGCGCCCGCGGTTGTCGGTGTGGAACGGGAAGTCGATGTTCATCTCACATCCCCGTGACGCGCGGCTGCACGGCCGCGACGGTCGGCGGCCCCTGCGGAATGCCCTCGGCGCTGAAGCACATCCCGGCGCTGGCCTGGAGGATCACCGGCGCGCCCGCCATCACCCGCGCGGCCGGGGTGATCCACTGCACGCGGATGCACGGCTGCGGCTTGGTCCCCGCGCCCACGGGGATCTGGAACGGGCACCCGGCGACCGGATACGAGTCCGACATCGTGGCCACGGGCGTCCCGTTCACCATCACGCGCGGGCTCCCGGGCACCACCTGCACGCTCCCCCCGTGCGGGCACATGATCGTCGCCCCGACGTGCACCAGCGGTCCCGGCATCTCGATCCTCCTTGACTCGATTCCACCTTCCCTCTACCGCGCGGACTCCCCGCGGGACCCTCCCCCCGCGGCTGGGGCCGCGTACCCCCTCCCGATAACCGGAGGGGGTAACTTCGCGCGCGCGGCGCGACTGTCTGCGCCCCCCCACCTCGCGTGCGACGCAATCGCTCCCACCTGTCTCGCGCTCCGCGCCGCCTCCGCCGCCGCGCTGAGTTCTCCCCTCCCCTGCGTAGCGGGGGAGGGGCCGGGGGAGGGGGCCACCCGCGGCCGCGCCGATCCCCGCCACCCGCACCGCCGCCAGACCCGTCGCTGAGGTCTCCCCCCTCTCCTGCTGTCGGGAGAGGGGGGCTGGGGGGTGAGGGTCCCGGCGGCCCGCGCCGGCCTCTCCCCCGCTTCCCCGACCGTCAGGTCACCACCAGCGCCCCCTGGTTCACCGTCACCGTAGGCCCGGCCATCACGATGCTGGCGCCCTGGCCGTTGGAGATGATGATCCCCGTCTGGCTGATGGAGATCATCGCCCCGGTGTTGGTCTTCAGCAGGATGCCGCCGGCCGCGCCGGGGACGTCGCTGATCATCAGGGTGTTCTGCGCCTGCGTCTGCAGCACGATGCTGGGCACGCCGGGCGGCGACGCCAGCGCCAGCGCCGGCGGCTCGGCGGCCGAGCCCCACCAGCATCCGCTCCAGATGGGATAGTCGGGGTCGCCCTGCTCGTACTCGATCCACACCCCGGTGCCGATCTGCGGCAGCACCCACATCCCGTACTGCTTGCCGGTGATGGGCACGCACGCCATCGCCCAGCTGCTGGGGATGGGGCCGGTGACGTCGGGGACCATCGCCTGGATCCGCCCCTGCTGCAGCGGGTCCACGTTGTTGATCACCGTGCCCCGGTACTTGCCATAGAAGCGCTTCGTCCCGGTCATGGCCCCGATCATGTTCCCGATCATGCGGGCACTTTGGGAAGGGTGGACACCAGCCCGTTGCGAGCCAGGGTGAAGTCCTGCTTGTACTCGCCGCGCTGGATGGTGTGGGTCACGCTCTTCACGTAGTACAGCCCGTCGAACGGCGTCCCCGCCCCCCGGACCCCGACCAGCCCCCGCGCCTTCAGCACCCGCCCGTAGCGTGCGACGTCGAGCGAGCCGCTCCCGAACACCGCGTCGGCGCTCTTCGCCGCCTTGGCCAGTCCGATCAGCGCCGAGCGGATGGGGCCCAGCTTGGCCGTGCCGTCGATGATGTAGAACTTCTTGGGGATCGGCGGCACCGCGCCCAGCGGCGGGGAGAGCGGCGTGATGTCGGGGATGGGGATGGGGATCAGCGCCTTGCTGCGCGGCTCCTGGATCAGCAGGATCGGCAGCTCCTTGCTTTCCGTGTCGAAGCGGAAGCTCAGCCGCTCCACGTTGGTGTGCGCGTCCATGTCCACGTTCAGCGCCGGCTGCGGGATGCCGATGCGGATCTCCGGCCCCCAGTAGGCGATGCTCGTTCCCACCGCCGGGCCGGGGGAGACGTAGAAGGCGTAGCCCACCTCGTCGGCCAGCGCGGTCACGTACTCCAGGTCCGTCCCCTCCTGCGTGGGGATGCGGTCCACGGGGATGGGGATGTCGATCAGCACGCTGGGGATCACCGCGGGGATGACGCCGAACGCCATGTACTTGGCCAGGATGATGGCCACCCGCGCCTCGGGGGGCATGGCCGGGTACAGCATCCCGCTGAAGACGAAGTAGTTCATCACCGCCGTCAGGTCCTTCCCCTTGATGGTCAGCGTCGACGGGCCGCCGCTCTCGCCGGGCGAGAGCTCGTGGTTCGTCATCACCCCGTCCATCAGCACCTCGGGCGTGCCGTTCACCGTCACCACGATCACCACGCGCACGAGGGGGATCCCCGCGCCGCCGGAAAGGAGGAAGAGCGTCTGCAGCGGCGAGCGCTTGCTCAGCGAGAAGGTCAGCTCGAAGCCGCTGGCCTGCTCGTCGGTGCTGGTCATCACCGTCACCCGCACCAGCGCGTCGAGCACCGCCTGGGAGACGGGGACGGGCACGGCGGGGCCGATCATCAGCGACAGGCGGACGGGGCTAGCCATTCAGCCCCCCCGGCAGCCCCTCGGGCAGGGTGATGCGCAGCGTCCGCCCCTCCTCCTCCAGCTCGTCGGGGCGCATCGCGGCGTTCGCGTCGCACAGGCGCCAGAACTGCTCGGGGTCGCCCAGGAAGCGCGCGGTCAGCTGGTCCAGCCGCTCGCCCTGGCGGACCACGTGCTCCTGCAGCAGCGCGAAGCGGTCCGACGGGGGGACGAAGCGGCGGCGCAGATAGGCGACCGTCCTGCCGTCCGTCGTCGTATACGTCGCCGTCTCCACCCCCGAATACCGGCTCGTCGACGGGAAGCGGCTGGCGGTGCCGGCCAGCGCCAGCAGCGCGCGTACGGGGTCGCTGCTCACGGGATCCCTCCGATCCCCAATGCGCCGAAGGCACCGCCCGCCTTGGCCGCGAGCTGCTCCTTCTGCTGCTGGTAGGCCATGTACAGGCTTCCGCCCTTGTGGCTGAAGCCCAGGTCGTTCACGCTCAGCACCCGCATGGAGAGCGAAACCTTCGCGCGGATCGGGTTGAGCGTGGGGTCGAACGCCTCCTCGGTGATGCTGAACTCCGTCAGGCGGACGGGGAGGACGCGCGTCTTGCTCCAGACGAAGAGGGAGAGCGGCGCCTCGACGGGGAGGATCTCCAGCGTCCCCGACTGGGCCAGGCGGTTGTTCTCGATCAGCGTGGCGCTCGCGGGATAGACGATGGTCTCCAGCGCGGCCAGCTGGGGATGGATGCCGAGCTGCACCGCGGTGGGATTGCGGTCGGGGAACTCGAGCTGGTCGGTCGCGTCGATCTCGGCCTCGAGGGAGATGGTCTCCACCGGCGGGGCCTTGATGCGCAGCGCCTCGGTGCGGTCGGCGCTGGGCTCGGCGCCGGTCGCCTGCGGCGCCAGGCGGCGGGTGAGGGTGTCGGGGTTGTACTGCAGCACGACGATGCGCAGCACCGCCGACGTCTCCGGGTCGATCAGCACGATCCCGCCCTTCAGCAGGCGGGGCGAGTTGGGAAAGGTGGTCATCGGCCCGAGCCCGGGTTCCCGGTGCGCCGGCGCCCGTCGCGGGCGTGCGGCGTGATGTGAAGCCTGGTGGTCACGTCGTCTTCATCCTCTTCCACGAGATCCCTCCGCGTCGCGAGGGACGTCTCCCTGTCCCCTGTCCCCTGTCCCCTGTCCCCTCTCGTCACTTCGCGCCGGCGGGCCTGAGCTCCGGGAACTGGATGGGCGCGCCCACCGGGATCGTCTCCCGCAGCTCCGTGCCGTCCTCCAGCGTGCGGGTCAGCACCTTTTCCTTCAGCACCTCGAAGGCGAGCGGATCGGTCCCGACCACCTTCACGCTGAGCTTCACGTTCGTGGGCGGGAAGCCGGGGATCCCCTCGAAGTTCACGGTGATGGTAGTCACCATTCCCTGGGTGAAGGCGTGCCCCTGGCGGATCTCCCGGGAGACCGCGGAGATCTTCACCGTGGTCGACGAAACCTTCGACGCCTCCTCGCCCTCGGAGAGCGGGCGGACGGTGACCGCTCCGCCCGGGGGTGGGGTGGTGCCGGGGAGCTCGCCCGTGCCGGCGCCGCCCTGGTCCTTCTTCGCGCCGCTCGTCGCGCCCTTTCCCTTCCCCGGCTGGTCGCCGCCGGCGGCTGGTTTCTGCCCCGCGGCCGGATTCTGCCCGCCCCCCTCGGCCGTGGTGGAGGTGGCGGCCGTCGTGGAGGTGTCGGCGGCCGTGGTGGAGGTGTCGGCCGTCGCGGTGGAGGTGTCCGTGGGCGCGGCGTCGGGAGCGGTTGCCGTGTCGGGCGCGCGCTTGAGCGCCTCGGCCATCGAGCTGGCCAGCTCCTCGGGGGTCGCGTCCGGCGCGGGGCTCCACCCGGCGGCGGCCAGCCTCTGCAGCTCGTCGGCGGACAGCCTGGCGGTGTTGTCCAGCAGCCCCTGCACCCACTCGGGGCCGGCGACGCGCAGGACCCCGTCGGGCTGCCTTGCGGCCACCTTCTGCAGGAAGTCGAGCTGCGCGGGGGTGGCCGTCCGCAGCACTGCGTCGATCCGGGCGGCGTCCTCGAAGGCCTGGCGCAGCTCGGCCTGCTGCTCGGCCTCGCGGCGGAAGCGCCCGCGCAGCGCCCCCTCGCCACCCTCTCCCTCGCCCTCCTCCCGCTTCCCGCGCCGTCCCCCGCGCGTACCCTCCCCACCCTCGCCGCCGTCGCCGCCCTCGCCGCCGCCGCGCCGCTGGCCGCGCCCACGGCCGCCGCCGGAGACGCCCGCGTCGTCCGGCTCGCCGCCCTCGGCCTGCTCGCCGCCGGGAACGCCGGCATCGCCGCCTTCCTCGCCCTGGACGCCGCCGTCCTGCCCGCCGGCGGACACTCCTGTCTGGTCCTTCGCGTCGCCCTGGGTGATCTGTCCGGCCGCGCCGCCCGTCACCCCCTCCACGTCTCCCTCGGCGATCACGCCGGCGGCACCGCCGGTGACGTCCTTCGCGCTCCCCTTCGAAGCCGTGGCCACCGAGCCCCCGGTGACGCCCTCGGCCGTGCCCAGGCTGCCGCTCAGCCCGGTGGCGCCCTGCGAGTCGGTGACCATCCCGCCGCTGGCGGACAGCGTGCTCACCCCCTGCGCGTTCACCGCCACGCCGCCGCTGACGGTGGCGGCCGAGGCGCCGCCGGAGCCCACGGCCACGCCCCCGCTGACGGTGGCGAACGACTTCCCCTCGCCCACCGAGATGCCGACGGCCACGTTCCCCGAGCCCGAGCCGCCGAAGCCGATCCCCAGCCCGAAGTTCCGTCCCCCCGACGGCCCGCCCTTCTCCTTCTGCTTCTGCTTCTCTTTCTGCTTCTCCTTTTCCTTCTTCCTGCGCTTCCGGGGGATCTTGACCACGCGGTACTGGAGGACGCCGGGGCGTTTGGCGAAGTCGGTGACGCCGAAGCAGATCTCCTCGGTGGTGTTCAGCGGGCTGGTCAGGGGGAGAGGCGTGTTGAAGTGGGGCCCCACGGTCCAGGGGAAGCGGGTGATGCGGGTGAGCAGCGCGGCGTCGGCGGTAAGCTTGGCCACGTGGCCGCTCGACTGCCCCTCGGTGGTCACGTCGTACAGCTCGCGCGCGGTGATGTCGATGATGTCCGGCCGCAGGAAGGCGAACACCAGCTGGCTGGTCTCCTCGGACCCCGCGATCTCGCCCAGCGACCCCATCCCCCCCTCGCCGCCGCCCTCGCCGAAGAGCCCTTCGAGGAACTCGTCCTCGGACCCGCCCGGCGCGGGCGCCTTCTCTCCCCGCCCGCCGGGGACGCGCCGCTTCTGCCCGCCACCCTTGCCCGTCATGAACCCCGTCTTCATCCGCCTCACGATGGTGGCCTCGGGCTCGGTGGCGGGGGTAAGGAACTCGAAGGGGTTGGTGTTGGTGGCGATGAGGTGCCCCTTGTGCACGCCGGCGTTGGCGTGGTGGAGCACCCCCTCGAACTCGGCGGCCGCCCACTGGAACATCTTCGTCGCGGGCACGCGCCGTCCCGTGCAGGTGCCCCAGGGCACGCGGCGGAGGAGGAGCCCGCCGCCCGCGCGCCGCACCGAGGCGCGCCCACCCGCCATCACCGCGTCGGCCGCGCGGTCCGCTTCCGTCTCGGCGGGGGTTTGCGCGGGGCCGACTTCCAGGGCCGGCTGCACGGCGCCGGCGCCCTCGCCGCGGTCGCCGCCCTGCTGCACCACGTGGGCGAGCTCGTGGGCCAGCAGGCGCAGCCCCGGCCGGGTGCGGGGGCGGTACTCGCCCGCAGCGAACACCACGTCGCGCCCCACGGTGTACGCCCGCGCCCCGACGGCCTGGGCGCCGGACGCGGCGCGGGGGCCGTCGTGCACGCGCACCTGCGCGAACGAGTGCCCGAAGCGCTCCTCCATGGCCAGGCGCGTGGCCGGGTCGAGCGGCCGGCCGGCGCCGCGCAGCGTCTCGTGCACGCTGGCGGGTGCCATCCCGCTGGCCGGCCCGCCGCCGCTCTCCTGGCGCTGCAGCCGCTTGCGGCGGCACTCCTCGCACTCGCCGTCAGGCCCCGCCGAGCCGCCGCAGGCGCAGGCGCGCTGCAGCACCCGGTCGCCCGGCGCGGGAGACGCCGGCTTGCGCTGCACCAGCCACTCACCCGGCTGGAGAGCGGCGGATGCGGCGGGGCGCGCGGCGAGCCGGGGCGCGGCGGCGGCCGTCATCCCCACACCCCGCGGTAGACGGCGCGCGCCACCTCGCGGCCTACGGTGCGCGGCGGCGCGTCGGCGGCCACGCTCACGCGCGGCGCATCCACTCGCGGCACGGCGGACGGTCCCGCCGGCGCGGAGACGTCGCCCGCGGCGATCAGCCGCCGCAGCTCCGCCCGGAACGCCGCGCCGATGCGCCGCTGCTGCCCGGCCGGGAACCCGTCGAGCACCAGCGAGTCGATGGAGACGTCGATGCGCGAAGGCTTCATCCCCACCCCCGATTCTCAGGGTGAGAGATGGAGATCTCAGCCGATGTCATCCTGAGGGCGGCGCCGCACCGCCCCGTCGTCCGCGCCGAATCCCGGCGCCGACCGAAGGATCTACTCGCCGCGGAGAGAGGCCTGCCCGTCGCGCCGACATCGCCCACGCCTCGGCAAGATCCTTCGGGCGCGGCAAGCGGCGGTGCCGACGCGAGTTGCGTCGCCCGCGCCCTCAGGATGACACCGTGGGTGTCGCGAGGCGGTGAACGTCGGAGGCACGAATGCCGGCGCGGGAGTCCGCGAAGGCGGACTTCGGGCCGTTGTTGCCGCGAATTCATTCGCCCGTCGCGGCTGACCCTCGGCACGGAGGGAGATATCGGGCTCATCTCCACCCCCCGATCTCGGCGTCGGTGAGCGGCTTCTCGAGCTTGGCGTACTCGCTGCGCGCGGCGCGGAGGAGGTGCGCCATCCGCACCGGCTCGTCCGCGTCCGCTGCCAGGAACGCCGCCAGCACGGCGATGTTGCGGATGTTGCCGCCGGCCACGTTCAGCCGCGCGAGCTTCGCCGGGTCCAGCCCCTCGGTGGGCGTGCGGCCGGGGAAGACGCGGCGCCAGATCTCCGCGCGCTGCGCCGCGTCGGGGAAGGGGAAGTCGAGCACGAAGCGGATGCGGCGCAGGAACGCCGTGTCGAGCGCGGACTTCTGGTTGGTCGTCAGGATCGCGAGGCCGCGATAGCTCTCCATCCGCTGCAGGAGGTAGCTGACCTCGATGTTGGCGTAGCGGTCGTGGCTGTCCTTGACCTCGCTGCGCTTTCCGAACAGCGCGTCGGCCTCGTCGAACAGCAGCACGGCGCCGCCCTGCTCGGCCGCGTCGAAGATGCGGCGCAGGTTCTTCTCGGTCTCGCCGATATACTTGCTGACCACGGAGGAGAGGTCGATGCGGTAGAGATCCAGCCGCAGCTCGTCCGCCAGCACCTCCGCCGCCATCGTCTTCCCCGTCCCGCTCGCGCCGGCGAACAGCGCGCTGATCCCCAGCCCGCGCGACGACTTCCCCGCGAACCCCCATCCCTCGTAGACCAGCGCGCGGTGGCGCACGTGGGCCGCCATCTCCCGCAGCACCTGCATCTGCGCGGGCGGCAGGACGAGGTCGTCCCACCCCGCGACGGCCTCGATGCGCTGCGCCAGGTCGTCCATGCGCGGGCGGCTCTGCGTGCGGCAGGCGTCCCACAGCGCGCCGTCCTCGCCGCCCTCCGCGCGCGCGGACTGCGCCGCCGCGGCGATCCCGTGCGCGTCGAGGTCGAAGTGCGCCACCAGCCGGTCCAGCCGCCCGTTCGCCCGCGCCACCGCGTCCGCCCCCAGCGCGCGCTCCCACAGCAGCCGCTGCTCGGCCGCGGGGGGACGGGGGAGGTCGACGCGCACCAGCACGCGCTGGGTGCGCAGCGGATCGCGGCTGGCGACGACCAGCGGAGAGGCCGCGCGCTCGGCGAAGGCCGTCACCGCGCGCTGCGTCTCGGGGTCGTCGGCCGCGCTCTCCCACTCGAGCACCAGCACGCCGGGGGCGAGCACGGTCTCCCGTTCCCACGCCAGCAGCAGCGCGCGCCGGGCGTCGGCCGCGCGGGGGACGTCGGCGCCGCGCAGCGTCCACCCGGGCACGCCCAGCTGCGCGCACGCCGCGGCGGCGACGGCGCGCGCGGCGGAGGGCGAGTCGCCGCAGAGCTGGACCGCGGCGCCGCCCTGCTCGCCCAGCGACCCGGCCAGCGCGGCGGCGGCGCGGGCGGCCAGGCGCTCGTGCGTGGGGGGAAGCGCGGCGGCGGGGGCGAGCGGCTCCAGCAGCACCTCCAGCCGCTCGTCCAGGCACCACACGCCGGTCAGGAAGTGCAGGATGCGCTCGTCGATGCGCAGCGCCGCCGCGGCCACGCCGTCGCGCGGGTCCACGTGCACCAGCTCCCAGTGCCGCAGCGGCGCCGAGGGCGAGAGCGCGCTCCAGTGGGCGCCCGGGAGGGCGGCGAGGGCGAGGCCGAACGTCGGCGCCGTGCGCCGGGGGTCGCCCTGCGCGGCGGCGCAGAGCGCGGCGAACCCGGCGTCCAGCTCGGCGCCCGCGCAGAGGACCAGCACGTCGCGCTCGAACTCGGAGAGCGAGAAGCCCTCGGCGATGCGCTCCAGCGCCGGCTCCCCCGCCCCGCGCTCCACCGGCGGCGCGTCGGGCGCGGACGCCGACTCGTCGCCGGCGTGGCGGCGGAGCGCGGCGCCCACGCGCGCCAGCGCCGCGGCCAGGTGCCGCTGGTTGGCCTCGGTCCAGGCGCGCGCGTCCACGCTCACAGCGTCACCTCCGGCCCGATGTACTGGTTGAAGGTGCCACTGGCGGGGTTGCTGTCGATCTCCAGCGGGCTGGCGGCGCCGTCCACCATCAGCCGCGCGAGGTACGTCCCCGCCTCCACGCGGGTGAAGGGGATGGCGATCTCCGTCACGTCCGCCGGGTCCGCCAGCGCCGGCGCGGCGAAGGTGTAGGCGAAGGGCGCGCGGTCGCTCGGCGCCCCCGTCTCGTTGAGGATCAGGGCGACGCGCTGCCCCTGCTCGATCGCCGGATCCACCTCGATGGCGAACTCGCCGGAGAGGAGCCCGTCGCCGTCCGCGTCCGGCGTGCCGGGGTCGATGCCGACGATCTGCGGGGCGAGGACGAAGGCCACGACGTTGGACTCCGTCCCCCGGTGCGGGAGCTCGGGATCGCCCAGCTGCATCAGGTGGATGACCTGCGCGCCCTGCACCCCGGCGCGCAGCCCGACCGGCAGCGTCACCCGCACCTCGGTGGGCGACAGGTCCGCCGCGGCGGGGGTGATCTCGTCGTCGCCCACGCGGACGCGCGTCTCCCCCTGCCCGCGCAGCCGCTGGCCGCGCAGCACGATGCGGCCGCCCGCCACGATCGGCTCCATCTCCCCCGTCTCGGCGAAGACGCGCTCTACCACGGGCTGCTGCAGCGGGACGACGTAGAGCCGCTTGTTGCGCACGGGGAGGGCGACGCGGGTGCTGCGGCGCGCGTCGATCAGGACGACGGAGGCGCGGTAGCAGGCGGTGGGGCGGTAGCGGGCCTGGAAGGCGGTCCAGAGCTTGGAGACCTCCTCGGTGCTCATTCCCTCGGGGGTGACCTTCACCACCTCCACCTGGTCGGCCAGGTCGGCGGCGGAGAGCGCCTGGAACGCGGTCGGCAGGGGCGACGCGTCGACGGGAGACGTGGGCGCCAGCGCGCGGCGGACGGCGTCGCGGGTCAGCAGCGGCGTCTCGTGCAGCATCTGCATCCCGTAGCCCAGCAGGATCTCCTGGTGCAGCTCGGTGGCGCCGTACGCGGTCAGCAGGTAGTGGAGATCGAGCGCCAGCGGGGGATTGCTCACCCGCGTCCCCCGGCTGTCGTAGGCGGGGAGGTCGGCGTTGCGCCACGCCGCGTTGGGGCTCACGTGGTAGAGGAACAGGTTCAGCCGCGTCTCCTCGCTTTCGCCCACCACGATGCGGTCGGGCGGAAGCGAGCTGACGGTGACGTTGCCCACGCTCGTGGTCAGGTCGTGGTCCACCACGCCGTTGTTCAGCAGGTCGCGCAGCACGGCCGTGACCGCGGCGATGGCCAGCGCGTTGCTCATGGCCGCCTCCGCGCGCTGTTGCGCAGGTAGTCGCCGAGCGAGGTGGTGCGCGGCGCGGGCGCGGACCGCGGCCCCTGCGCGGGCCCGCCGGGGTGCGCCGCCCGCACCTCGATGCGCCCGATGCTCACCTGGATCACCGGCGCCTGCTCCTCCTTCGCCTCAGCCTTCGCGGCGGGCAGTGCGGGCACAGGCCGCGGCGGCGGCGCGGGCGCGATCCGCGGCACGATGACGGGCATGCGCGGGGTGGGGGATGGAGATTCCGCCGCGGCACGCACCTCCGTCACCTCGCGCACTGTCTCCCGCTCGCGCACGACGGTGGTCGACGGCGATTCGCTGCGGATCACCGTCTCCTTCGCCGTGGCGGGCGCGGGTGCTTCGGGGGATGGAGATGCCGCGCGCGCGGCGGGACGCACCGGCTCGACCGTCATCCCCCGCTCCACCGGAGGCTCGGCGCGCCGGGGAACGGAGATCGGCTCGGGAGATGGCGATCGCGCGGGCGACGCAGCCGCCGGCTCGCTCGGGGATGTCGTTGCAGCGGATGGAGATGGAGATGCGGCGGCGTCCCGCCTCACCATCCGCCGCGTCTCCGCCGCCGGCGCGGGGACCGGTTCTCCCAGCGCGGGCGATGCGGTCCGGCGCGGGGATTCCGCCATCTCCGCGGCGATGGGATGCGGCCCCGCCGGCTCGTCCGCCGCCCGCTCCGGCGCGGCGATGCGGGGCGTGCGGCGCGCGGGCGCCTCGGCGGACGCTTCGCCCCACGCGTCTGGCTCGACATCGGCCGACGGGGCGGCGGCCGGCGCGATCCCCGACTCGAAGCGCGAGGCGCGCCGCGGGGCCAGGGCCGGGGCGGTGCCCACGCTGCGCGCCGCCAGGGAGGAGAGGAAGTCGCTCATTCGCCCACCATCTCCAGGTAGCGCCGCCGCCGCGCGGGCGAGAGCGCCAGGACGTCGCCCTCGCGCCAGCCGTACGCGGTGGCCAGCGCGTGCACCTCGCGCAGCGTGCGCTCGCCCCACGCCTCGATCTCGCTCCACAGGAACGAGACGATGTCGAACAGGGCCTCCCACCCGTGCCCGCACGCGGGGCAGACGAGGGAGAGCCGCACCTCGGCCTGCGGGTCCGCCGCCGCCAGCTCTGCGGCGACGGACTGGACGACGGCCTCGGGGAGATCGCCCGCCGCGCGCTCGTCCCCGCCCTCGCGCGCGGATACGACGCAGCGCTCCAGCAGCAGCCGCCGCGCGCCGCCGACGCCCCGCTCCACCGCCGCGTCGGCCGCGTCCGCCGCGCTCGGCAGCCGCACCCGCAGCGCGAACCCGTCCACGGCGACGTCGATCGGCTCCGCGGGCGGCGAGACATCGACGCGCACGTCGTCGACGTCGAAGTCCAGCTCCAGCCGCTCGCCGCACGCGGGGCAGGCGGCGGTGCTCACCACGCGCGGCCCGAACAGCCGCTCGCGCAGCGACAGCAGCACCCCGTCGCGCTCGCCCACGGTCAGCTCCTCCGCCGCGCCCACCGACCCCGCCGCGATGGAGGCGAGCGCCAGCCCGCGCCGGGCGGGGGGCTCCCCCTCCCAGCGCTCCCACAGGCTCAGGAGCTCGGCGGCCGCGGGCGTGCGGATGGCGTTCTGGATCATTCGTTCGCGCGAAGGCAGGGTCCGGGCGATCGCTCATCCGGACGCAGGGAACTGAAAGTCCTAAGTCCTGAGTCCTGAGTCCTAAGTCCTAGGTCCTAAGTCCTGAGTCCTGGTCTTGAGTGCCCAGTGCCCAGTGCCCAGTGATGAGGAATCAATCCACTTAGGACTTAGGACTTGGGACTCAGGACTTCCCGTCAGACCGCCGGCTCGGTGAACGTCGGCTCGGTCGGCTCCACCACCTCGTAGTCGCGCTCCCACCCCTCGTTCTCCAGCTTCAGGTGCTGGATGGCGACGGCGTTGGCGTTGGCGTCGAGGTCGGGGAGCGCCTGGTACTCGCTGGGCCAGGCGCGGTAGACCTTGTAGGCCAGGGCCAGCTGACCGGCCTCGTTGTAGAACTCGATGACCAGGTCCTTGCGGAAGTCCTTCAGGCTGGTCTCGGCGCCCAGGCCGGAGCCGTAGTTCCACACCTTGTTCGCCCACTTCTCGAACTCGGTGTCGTGCGTCACCCCGCGCTCGAGGGTGATGGCGTCGTACTTGGTGCGTCCGGGCGACTTGCGCGAGGTGCTGGGGTCGCCGCCCTCGCGGTGCTCCACCACCTCGGTGGTGCGCTTGAGCGAGCTGACCTTGCTCACCCCCGCCACGTAGCGCCCGTCCCACTTCACCCGGAACTTGAAGTTCTTGTAGGGATCGAAGCGCTGCGCGTTTACGCTGAACTGGGCCATGGGTCTCCTCCCGGAGAGGGCTCAGGGTTTGGGTTCTAAGTCCTGGAGTCCTAAGTCCTGAGTCCTGAGTGTTGATCTACAAATCCGGAGTCCTGACGCCGCCCACCACTGGCACTTGGGACTTAGGACTCAGGACTTAGGACTTCTTTTCCTACGCCTGCGTCTGCCCCGCGAGCTGCTGGATCTTGATGATCACGAACTCCGCGGGCTTCAGCGGCGCGAAGCCCACCACGATGTTCACGATCCCGCGGTCGATGTCGTTCTGCGTGGTGGTCTCGCTGTCGCACTTCACCAGGTACGCCTCCTTCGGCGTCTTCCCCTGGAAGGCGCCCTGGCGGAAGAGGTTCTGCATGAACGCGCCGACGTTCAGCCGGATCTGCGCCCACAGCGGCTCGTCGTTGGGCTCGAACACCACCCACTTCAGCCCCTGGAACAGGCTCTCCTCCAGGTAGAGGGCGAGCCGCCGCACGGGGATGTACTTCCACTCGCTGGCCTGCTGGTCGGCGCCGTCCAGCGTCCGCGCGCCCCACGCCACCCCGCCGTAGATGGGGAAGGAGCGCAGCGCGTTCACCCCCAGCGGGTTCAGCCCCCCGTTCTCGCCGTCGGTGATGCGCGTCACCAGGCTCGCGCCCACGAGCGTGGCCTCCGTTCCCGCGGGCGCCTTCCACACGCCGCGCTGGGCGTCGGTGCGCGCGTACACGCCGGCCAGCGTGCCGCTGGCGCCCACGTTGCGCGGCCGGTCCTCCTTCAGCCGGTCGGCGATGGTCAGCCGCGGGAAGTAGACGGCGGCGTTGCGGCTCCTGAGCCCCTCGCCCTCCAGCGCCGTGAGGAAGCCGGTCATGTCGCCCGGCGTCTCCACCTCGGCGGGGATGTCGACGATCAGGAAGGCGCGCTTGTCCAGGCAGTACGGCTCCGCGTCGGCCAGCACCGCGAAGTGGCCCTCCTGCTCCAGCGCCGCCGCCGCGGGAATGCACAGGATGTTGAAGACGTACGGGGCGATGGTGTCGAGCGCGTGCATCCCGTCGATCAGCGCGCCGCTGTCGGGGGTGCCGCCGTCGCTGGCGGCCACGGCCGGGTCGGTGCCGTCCACGTCGGGAAGGTCGCCGAACGCGTCGAAGGCGCTGCTGTCGGCGTCGCCCAGCACGCCGGGCGCGGTCACGTCGCTCCCCGTGGCCGCGGGGCGCTCGCCCAGCCCCGCGCTCAGCACCGTCACCAGCCGCGACCCCTCGTTCACCGTGGTCATCACGTAGCGCGGGTGCTCGACGTCCATGCTGAGATTGCGATGGATCTCGCTGTCGACCACGGTGTTGCGCCCGTTGACCACGCGCACCTCGCGAATCACCAGGTTGAAGAGCGTCGCCGGGTCCGAGGACCGGTAGTCGACGCCGACCTGGAGGTTGTTCCCCCACACGCCGGGGCTGACCGCGGCCAGCAGGAGCGAGTCCTCCAGCGGCGAGCCGCCCTGCAGCAGGATCCCCGCGGGGGTGCCGCCGGTGTCGACGCGGACCACCCAGGCCACCGAACCGCCGTTGCGGTAGTACTGCTGGATGGCGAAGGAGGCCTCGCTGCGCTCGTCCAGCCCCCCGAACACGCGCTCGAAGTCGCCGAACGAGGTGATGCGCTGCGGGTCGTTCACCGGCCCCCGCGCGAAGAAGTCGACGAACGCGGTGTCGCTGGTGCTGACGCCGGCAATGGTGTGCACCCCGCTGGGGACCTCTTCCACGTAGACGCCCGGGTAGCTGTAGGTGCTGGGCATGGAACCTCCTCCGGTTTGAGGGTCACGCTGGCCCGGTCAGCGGTGGAGCGCGGGGGCGCCCTTCGCGGCGCCGGTCGCGCGCAGGCTTGCGTAGAAGGCCCGGTCCTCGGGCGCCGGCATGCACTCCGCCAGCGTCCGGGTGTGGTCCGGCTGCCGGGCGAACCAGCCGGTCACGTCGGTCTCACCCATCCGGTTCCACACGTGCCCCGCCCCGTGTCGCACCAGGATGTACAGCTCGCGGCGGTCCACCCGCACCGGCTCGCGTCCCCACGCCTGCAGGAACCACCAGTCCGCCTTGCTGCGCACGTCGAGGAACGGGTTGCGCTCCCAGATCTCGCGACTGAAGCAGATGGTGCCTCCCGCGCACCACCCCGGCCCCGAGTCCTTCAGCCGCCCCGTCGCGGCGATCAGGACCAGGAAGCGCCCCATTCCCGCGAACGCGGGCTCGCGGGCTCGCTTAACCGCGTCCACCATCGACTCCACGAAGCCCGGGTGGTACCAGTCGTCGTCGTCGATCTTCTGGACGATCCGCCCGCGCGCGGCCTCCATCAGCCGGTTCAGCTTCATCCCCTGACTCGTCCCCGGCTCCACCCGCAGGTAGCGGATGCGGGGATGGCGCGGGACGACGCTCTCGGCCGGCTCCTCGCCGTCGTCCGCGATCACCAGCTCCGTGTCGGCCAGCGTCTGCCGGCGCCAGCAGCGGATCACCTGGCGGAGGAAGGGGAGCCGGTCGCCCGTCCCCACGATCACGCTCACCTCGGGCTTCACGCGGCCACCGCCCGCCCGGCGCCGAGCGAGGCGTAGAACGCCAGGTCCGCCGCGGAGAGAGAGGACGGCGCCTCGACCTCGCGCCACTCGTCTCCCCCGCCCCCCGGCTCGCCGAAGCGCCAGGAGTTGCCGCCGTGGCGCACGTACAGGAAGCGCCCCTCGCCTGCCAGGCGGCGGACGCGGGCGCCGCCGGCCAGCAGCGCGCGCAGGAACTCCGCGTCCTCGGCCAGCGAGCGGTCGGGAAAGCGCGCCGCGCGCCAGTGCTTCCTGCGGAAGGCCACCGTCCCCCCGACCACGCCGTGGAAGAACAGCTGCTCGTGCCGATGGGGATCGCAGGCCCAGAAGCGGCACCCGGGGAGCTGCAGCAGGACGGCGCGGTCCAGCGCGGTGGCGTCGGCCTCGCCGGAGAGGATGGGGGCGACCTGGAAGGAGATGCGGTCGTCGGCGTACCAGTCGTCGTCGTCCCAGCAGACGATCACGTCGGCGGAGGCGGCCTGGACGGCCAGGTTGCGCTTGGCGCCGATGGTCATCCCCCGCCGCGCGCGGACGTAGCGGATGCGGGGGTCGCGGCGGGCGAGGTCGGAGACGGCGTCGCGGCCGTCGTCCACGATCACCAGCTCGCGGCGGGGATGGTCCTGCCGCAGGAAGTACTCGACCGCGCGCTCCGCGAAGCGCCGCCGGTCCGCCGTCGGCATGATGCAGGAGACGAGGGGCGCCTCTCCGTCACCTGCGTCGGGAGATGGAGATTCGGCCGCGGCGATGCGGCGAGGCTGCGGCGCGATGCGGCCGCGGGTGAAGTCGGAGGTGCGGAGCGAGGCGTAGAAGCGCTGGTCCGCGCCCAGCAGCCGGGAGACGTCGGAGAGCGGGCGGCGCTCCCAGAGCCGGCCGCGCAGCGACTTGGCGCTGGTGTTCCCCCCGTGCGCGAGGGCGACGTAGAACGAGTCGTCGTCCATCGCATGCAGCCGCGCGAGGTCCAGCGCCCAGACGAACGCGGTGTCCTCGCCCACGTGCAGGTCGTCGGCGAAGGGCGACGCCTCCCACGCCTCGCGGCGGTACAGCAGCGTCGGCCCGGCCAGCCAGGGGCGCGCGCCGTCGGGATAGCGGTAGCGCCACGCCTCGCCCGCGGCGAGGTGGTAGTAGAGGAGCGACCGCGTGCCGCACGCGTCCGCCTTCGCCGCCCGCAGCGCCGCCACCTGGCGCGAGAGGCGGTCGGGCGCCATCCAGTCGTCGTCGTCCCAGTGGGCGATCAGCTCGCCGCGCGACAGCTCGACCAGCGAGTTGCGCTTGGCGCCCAGCTTCATCCGCCCCTCCGCGCGGTGGTAGCGCACGCGCGGGTCGTCGGGGATCAGCGCCCGCAGCCCCTCGGCGCCGTCGTCCAGCACCACCAGCTCGGCGTCGGCGTAGTCCTGCCGCACGAACCACCTCACCGCCTGCGCGGCCAGGCGCGGGCGGTTGCGTGTGGGCATGATGCAGCTGACGAGCGGGGACGAGCGGTTGCGCGGCACGCGGTGGGGGGCCGGAGGGTGGCGAGGGCGGAGCGCGGTCGCCGGCGGGGGCACGCGCGCTCGGGGGGAAGCCGGTGCTGCCGGTGCGGAATGGACGACGCCCCACACCGGGACGCGTAAGTTCGGCCAGCCCGCGAACGGGTGTCAAGCAAAAAGTTTCTGGTTAAACGACTACGTCCCGTATCTGAAATCCGCGAAAATACTTCGGGCCACGGGGAGAAAAATCTGGAGTAAAGCGGTGGGAGACTGGCGGTAACTGTTGCTACGCAGTTCCGGAGCAGATCGATAAACATGTGGTGAATCTTGAGGCATTCGCGCCTCACTGCACAAAATCCGCGCCTGCGATCCGACTGTCGAAGCTGAAATATTCCCGTTCTACGCTGCAGCGATAAGCGGGAAAATTCGGAAATTCGCCTCAGTCCATCAGTTACAATCTTGAATATTTTATTTTCCGCGTCCGCACACTTCGCGCCGCGTAGAACACGTCTTGGGAACCTTCACGAATCTCCAGAAGATTGGGCTCACGCAGAGGCCGCAGAGGTCGCAGAGGTGAGTTTCTCTGCGACCTCTGCGGCCTCTGCGTGAGACTTTCTGTTTTTAGACTCTGGCCCTCAGCCCTGGCCCGACGAGCCGCGAGAGGCCTCGTCCAGCTCCCGCATCGCCTCGTCGTCGAGCTCGACCCCGGCGGCGGCGACGTTCTCCTCCAGGTGGCGCACCTTCGACGTGCCGGGGATGGGCAGCATCATCGGCGAGCGGCGCAGGAGCCAGGCGAGCGCCACCTGCCCCGGCGTGGCCCCCAGCCGCCGCGCGATGCGATCCACTGTCCCGCCCTCGCGCGCCAGCGGCCCGGCGGCCAGCGGGAACCAGGGGATGAACGCGATCCCCTCGCGCTCGCAGAAATCGACCACGTCCTCCCACTGCGCGCGGTCCTGCAGGTTGTAGCGGTTCTGCACGCTGGCCACGGGAAGGACGCGCCGCGCCGCCTCGATCTCCTCAACCCCCACCTCGGAGAGGCCGAAGTGCCGGAACTTCCCCGCGCGCCGCAGCTCGGCCAGCACGCCGAACTGCTCGTCGCGCGGCACCGCGGGGTCGATGCGGTGCAGCTGGTACAGGTCGATCCGCTCCACCCGCAGCCGCCGCAGGCTCCCGTCGATCGCGCGGCGGAGGTGCTCGGGGCGGCCGTTCGACGTCCACACGTCGGGCCCCGGGCGCTCCAGCCCCCCCTTGGTCGCGATCACCAGGCCCTCGGGGTACGGATGGAGCGCCTCGGCGATCAGCTCCTCGCTGACGTACGGCCCGTACGAGTCGGCCGTGTCGATCAGGTTCACGCCCAGCTCGGGCACGCGGCGGAGGACGCGGATCGCCTCCTCGCGGTCCGCGGGCGGCCCCCAGATCCCCGGGCCGGTGATGCGCATCGCGCCGAACCCCAGGCGGTGCACGGGAAGGTCGCCGCCCAGCCGCAGCGTCCCCGCCGCCGACGCGTCCGCGATCCGTGTTGTCATGCTTCCCATCTCCCTTCAGACAGAGCACTTGCGAAGCCGGATGAGCGAACGGCAGCCCCGTCGCCGGAGCTGCCGTTCGCGGCCGCCCATCGCCGTGCAATCCCCGTGCGCCGGGGGAGGCACCAGCTACTCGGCATCCGGATGTCGGAGTCGAACGCCTCTCTGCCACTCAGTGCGACGCTGTTCGTGATAACGACAAAATCTTCACGGGCTCATCGGGATTCAGCCAGTGGCGATCGCCACCTCCTTCCGTGGACCTCCGATGACTCCTCGTGAGGCATTCCCTTCGCTCTACCGCCCGTATCGCTACGCAACACCCCTCGCGCGGATCGTCTCGCAATCGCGCGATGCGGGTCCGGAAATCCCGAAAAATCACGAATTGCGGCGGGCGCGCGGATTGCCGACCGTGAGGCGGGTCGCAGGCTCCGGTGCGTACCAGAGATCGGGAGGCGCTCATGTCGTCCCATCCCCGCTCGTCCCGCCCCGCTCGTTCGATCCGTAGGCTCATCGCGCTCGCAGCCGCGATCACGGGATCCGTCTCGTGCGGCGGCGGGCGGGTGCCGCTGCCGCAGCTGTCCACGTCGACGGTGGGCGACACCGCGGGGCTGGTGCAGCGCGGCGAGTACCTGGTACGCAACGTTTCGGTCTGCGGCCACTGCCACGCCGCAAATCCCCGCAACCCGGACGGGCCGCTGGCCGGCGGGCTGCCCTTCCGCAACTGGCGGCTGGGCACCATCCACGCCGCCAACCTCACCCCCGACGTGGAGACGGGGATCGGCGGGTGGAGCGAGGCCGAGATCGTGCGCGCCATCCGCAACGGCAACGACCGCGAGGGGCACCTGCTCGCCCCGGTGATGCCGTACGAGTGGCTGGCCGGCCTCTCCGACCGCGACGCGCTGGCGATGGCGGCGTACCTCAAGAGCCAGCCGCCGGTGCCGCGCCGGTTCAAGAACCGCCCCGTGCTGGTGCTGCACCTGGCCAAGGCGCTGTTCCTGCACCCGGCGCGCACCGAGAGTCCCACCTCGCCGCCACGCGGGCCCACGGTGGAGTACGGCCGATATCTCGCGGACCACGTGGCGCTGTGCGCCGACTGCCACACGCCGCGCGGGGGACTGCAGCAGAAGGCGGACAAGCACAGGCTCTACGCGGGCGACGCCACGCCGCCCAAGGCCTTCCCCGCCAACCCGTCGAACCTGACGCCCGACATGGAGACGGGGATCGGGCGCTGGAGCGAGGACGACTTCCTGCGCACCCTCCGCACGGGCGTGAACCCGCGCGGCGACCGGCTGCACCCGTTCATGCCCTGGCGCGAGTACCGCCGCATGACCGACGACGACCTGCGCGCCATCTACCGCTATCTCCACTCGCTGCAGCCCATCCGCAACCCGGTGCCGCGCCGTCCGCCGCCCGCCCCCGCGCCTACGGGATGATAGAAACAGCAGGTCTCACGCAGAGGTCGCAGAGGGCGCAGAGGATCGGCATCGGTTCCTCTGCGCCCTCTGCGGCCTCTGCGTGAGATCAATTGCTTCTACTTCCGCCGGCGGTTGCGCTTGCGCGACTGCTTGGCGGTCTTGCGGCGCTTGCGGGCCCGCACGTCCGCGTCCGGCGAGCGCGGGCGGTCCGGCGGCGGCGCCGCGTCGTACTCGTCCTCGCCGAGCGGGCTCCACGCGATGGGCGGGGTGACGCGCGCCTCCAGCAGCCCCAGCGCGATCTGCACGTCTTCCCAATCTCCCTGCACCCGCAGGTCGACGGCCTTCGCCGCGAAGGCCGCTTCGATGACGGGCGCGGCCTCCGTCGCCTCCAGCTCGACCAGCTCGGCGATCAGGACGGCGTTGAGGTCAGGCTGCTGGTGCGCGTGGTCCTCGAGCTGCTTGGCCAGGACCGCGACCGCCTCGTCACGCCGCTCGGGATGCTCCAGCGCCACGTTCGCGATCGTCCGCGCGGCGGCGAAGCGCACGGAGAACGGCTTTTCCTCGTCGAACAGCAGCAGGGTCGCGCCGGGGAGCGCGGGCGGGCCGAGCATCCCCAGCACGGCGGGAAGCTCGTCGAGCACCCAGTCGTTCTCGATCTCCCGCTCCAGCACGGACAGCAGCGGCACCGCCGCGGTGGTGGCGCCGAGCTGCGTCAGCGCGCGCCAGGCGTGGATCGGCGCCCAGACGGAGCGGTCGCGCTCCTCGCCCGCGTGCAGCGCCGGGTCCGTGGCGATGTTGATCAGCGCCGGGACGTGGCGGTCCGTCAGCCCCAGGTGGCGGTAGTCCGGCCACACGCGCCGCCGCGCCGGCTCCGCGCCGAGCCTCATCAGGCGGTCGAGGGGATCACGATACGAATCGGGCATCTACGTTCGATTCAACAGGGGTTCGAGGGCGAATTTCGCGGGCCCAAAGCTGCCGCTCCAGCCGATCCGCCGCAATCACGAGGATTGATGCCCGTTGCTTTCGCGCCACCGGCTACCCAATCTCCGGATCGACTGTGCATTGGAGGCAGGAATGTCATTCCGAAGGCGCTGCATCGCCCTGTCCTCCATGCCAGAGCCATGGCGCCTGAGGAATCTGTGGCCGGCTCCCGAGCCACGGGCCGCCTGACGCCCGGACGCATGCCACGGATTCCTCGACGCTGATTGCGATCTGGCCGGCCTCGGGATGAGGTCAGCGCGGTGCCGGCGTCGATGCGAATTTACAGAATCCGCACGAAACAGCCGCGCCGCGGGCAGGGATGCCCGCGGCGCGGCGGCGTTCATCACGGCGAGATCCGCAGCGGAGCTACACTCCCGCCATCTCGCGCTTCTTCCCCTTCTTCTCCTCGCGCTTGGCCTTGAGGACGACGGTGTCGGCGTCGAGATGGTCGTCGCCGCAGGCGTGCACGTACTCCTCGTAGGTGCCCAGGAAGTCGCGGATGCCGGCGCGGCTGATCTCCACCACGCGCGTGGCCAGCTGGCTCACGAACCAGCGGTCGTGCGAGACGAGGATCAGCGTGCCCTCGTACCCCTGCAGCGCCGCCACCAGCGCCTCGATCGACTCCAGGTCCAGGTGGTTGGTGGGCTCGTCCAGCACCAGCACGTTGGGCTGCTCCATCATCAGCTTGCTGAACACCAGCCGGGCCGCCTCGCCGCCGGAAAGCGCGCCCAGCCGCTTCTGCCCGTCGTCGCCGGAAAAGAGCATCAGCCCCAGCTGCCCGCGCACGAAGCCGCGGTCCCGGCCGGGGCAGAAGTCCCACAGCCACTGTTCGGCCGTGCGGTCCGGCGTATCGAACTGCTCGTGGTGGTCCTGCGCGAAATAGCCGACGTGCGTCTCGTAGCCCCAGTCGGCCTGCCCTGCGTCGGCAGCGAGCTGGCCCACCAGGATCTTCAGCAGCGTCGACTTGCCGATCCCGTTCGGACCCATGATCACCAGGCGGTCGCCGCGGTTCACCTGCAGCGAGACGCCGGGAAGGACCTCCTTCTCCCCGAAGCTCTTCGCCACCCCG
>DASUYB010000057.1 GCA_036377595.1 Longimicrobium sp.
CGCCAAACATCCCCGCGTCCCCGCGGCTCCGCGTGAGAACCAACATCCATGGAGACGAGCGGAAAACAGGGGTCAGCCGACCAGCTTGTTCACACGGAGCAGGGACCCGGGGGTCGGCACATGATGGTTCACGATGCGCTGAAGCCCCTCCTTCATCGTTGCCGCGCCGAAGTTGATGAGCAGGCCGACATGCAACCCCAGCAGCCGCAGATAGGTAAGCACCTGCTTCCCGTGAACGGGGGCCAGTCGCTCCACGGACTTCAACTCGACCACGACTCGATCTTCCACCAGAAGATCGGCGCGACATACGTCCTCGAAGCGCGTTCCCTCGAACTCGAACGAGATCCCCCGCTGCTTCTCCACTTTCAGGCCGCGCTTCTCCAGCGACGAGGCCAGCACCACCTCGTACACGGACTCCATCATCCCCGGACCGAGCTCCGTATGGATCCGGTACGCACAATCCACGATCATCCCGGTAATCTCGTCGATCTCGCGCACGTGAAACCTCCGTGTGTGAGTTCTCAGCGGGATCACCCCTCGTCCAGCCCGTACTCGCGGATCTTGCGGGTGAGGGTGTTGCGGTGCACGCCCAGCACCTCCGACGCCTTCCCCAGGTGGCCGCGCACCAGGCGCAGCACCTCGCGGATGTGCAGCCGCTCCACGTCGGCCAGGGAAAGGTCGGGCGCGTAGCCGGCCAGCGGCGCGCCGGAGACGGCGTCCTCGGCGGGCGGCGGGCGGAGGTCGTCGAGCGGGAGATGCTCGGGGAGGAGGACAGCGCCGTGGGCGAGAAGGACGGCGCGCTCCAGCACGTTCCTCAGCTCGCGGATGTTTCCCGGCCACTCGTGCTCGTGCAGCCGCTCCATCACGCTGCGGGCGATGCCGCGCACGTCGCGGTCGTAGCGCGCCGCGTGCAGCGCCACGAAGTGCCGCACCAGCAGGTCGATGTCGCCCCCGCGCTCCACCAGCCGGGGAAGCTGCAGGGTGACGACGGCCAGGCGGAAGTACAGGTCCTCGCGGAACGTTCCTTCGGCGATGGCGGCGCGCAGGTTCTTGTTCGTCGCCGCGACCACGCGCACGTCGACGGGAATGCGCTCGTCGCCGCCCACGCACTCGATCTCGCGCTCCTGCAGGGCGCGCAGGATCTTGGCCTGCAGCGCCAGCGACATGTCGCCGATCTCGTCCAGGAGCAGGGTGCCGCCGCTGGCCCGTTCGAAGCGCCCCACCTTGCGCGCGATGGCGCCGGTGAAGGCGCCCTTCTCGTGCCCGAAGAGCTCGCTCTCCAGCAGGTTCTCGGGGATCGCCGCGCAGTTCAGCGCCACGAACGGCCCCGCCGCGCGCGCGCTGTTGCGGTGAATGGCCCGCGCCACCAGCTCCTTCCCCGTCCCCGACTCGCCCAGCACCAGCACCGTCGCGGGCGAGTTGGCCACGCGGCCCACCATGCGGAACACCTCGAGCATGGCCGGGCTGGCGCCGATGGCCGCCTCGTCCTCGCCGTCGCCCAGGTCGGCGGCCGAGACGGGGAGCACGTCCTCGGCCTGGAAGACCTCGCGCAGCGCGCCCTCCAGCTCGCGCGGATCGGGCGGCGAGGCGAAGACGCCGAGCACGCCCAGGCGCGAGGCCTCGACCATCATCTGCATGGTCGGCCTCGAGGCCAGCAGGACCATGCTCCCCGCCGGCGTGCCGGACTCGGCGATGCGGCGGACCAGCGCCAGGTCGGCCGCGGGGAGGTCGAGGGAGAGGACGAGCGCCGCCCAGGGGCCGCCGCGGAGCTGCTCCAGCCCGTCGCCCAGGGTGGCGGCGGCGCGGACCTCGGCGCGCGCGCCCACGGCCTGGCGCACGGCGTCGGCCACCGCGGGGGCGGGTTCGATGACCAGGACTGCGGGACGGGGCACGGCCTCGGCGCGCGGCGGTGGGCGGTGGGAACGCCAGCTTGCTGGCGAACGGTGAGGCGGGAATCTGCGCTGTTCTGCAAAATGGTGCAACGGGTGAGGGGTGCCCAGTGCCCAGTGCCCAGTGCCCAGTGCCCAGTGCCCAGTGCCCAGTGCCCAGTGCCCAGTGCCCAGTGCCCAGTGCCCAGTGCCCAGTCGTCGAGACTCGGGCGAGAAAGATCTTGTCTTGCGAGGATGGAGCGGGGCCGGGGGGTGCCCTGTCCCCCGGCCCGCGGCCGACCCGTCCAGTATCTGTTCGCCCCTGGTTCATGAAATCGGGGGGGTGCTGCCACTGCCAGACCGTGCATCACCCGATCGCGGGCGGACCGGCCGCGCTCCTTTTCTCCCTAGCGGTACGCCTTCGACGCCTGCACCGCCGCGTACGCGTCGGCGTATCCCGTCCCCTGCTCCCACAGCGCGTAGCCGGGCTGCGGGCGCGCGGTGTTGGTCAGGATCGACGAGACCTGGTCGGGCGTGAGCTTGCCGTTCGCCGCCTCCTGCATCAGCGCCACCACGCCGGCGATGTGCGGCGCCGCCATCGACGTCCCCGACATGCAGGTGAAGTCGTCGAGGTTCTGGAAGCCGATGTTGCAGGCGTTCAGGTCGCTGGTGATCCCCAGCGGCGCCACCACGCCGGTGTTCGAGCGCGCGGAGACGATGCGCACGCCGGGCGCGGTGATGTCGGGGTGCTGCAGCGGGTCGCCGGGAACGCCGCGCGACGAGAAGCCCGCCAGCACCGGCGCGCGCCCGTTGGCGTCCACGCACTGCGACGCGGAGTTGGTGGGGTCGAGCACGAACAGCTTGCACCCGGCGGCCACGCTGATCACCCACGGGGCCACGCTCTGGTAGTTCATGGTGTTCTGGTCCGGCCCGTCGTTCCCCGCGGCGAACACCACGGTGATCCCCGCGTCGTGCGCGGCCTTCATGGCCTCGGTCACGGGGTCGGTGGGATCGAAGTCGCCGGTGCCGCCCCACGAGTTGTTGACCACCCGGATGTTGTACTGCACGCGGTGGTCGATCATCCAGTCCACCGCCTGCAGCACCGAGGCGAAGACGATGTGCAGCCCCTCGCCCGCGGAAAGCCCGATCAGGCTGGCGCCCGGGGCCACGCCGCGGTACGCGCCGAAGCTGCTGCCGCCGTTCCCCGCCGCGATCCCGGCGACGTGAGTCCCGTGCCCTCCCGTGTTGTCGGTGTTCGGCAGATTCTCCACGTACAGCTCGCCGCCGGGACGCGGGAGCGAGGTCGTGTCGTCGGTCAGGTAGAAGAAGTTCAGCGTGAACTTGACGTTGGCGACGGTCTTCGCGGGATACGCCACGTCGGTGTTCAGCCCGTTGATGCCGCTGTCCATGATGGCGATCCCGACGCCCTTCCCCGTGATCCCGCCGGCCCACACCTGGTCGGCGCGCAGCGACTGCGTGCTCTCGCGCAGCAGCAGCGGCATCACCCGGTTGGCGTAGACGCTCTGCACGCCCGTGAGCCCCGCGATCGACTGGATCTGCGCGGGGGTGCCGAGGGTCACCAGCATCGACAGGTTGCGGAAGGTCATCACCCCCGCGCCCAGGCGCAGCACCTGGTTGGTGATGGCCAGCGGGGTGGTCCGGGCCGCGTCGTAGTTGACGATGGCCACCAGCTTCGTGGTCGGCAGCGCGGTGGCCAGCTGCGATGTCAGCAGCGGGTCGATCCGCGGCCCGCCCGCGAGCGTCGCCAGGCGCGCGCCGCCGGCGGGGGGCGTGGAAGCGGTGGGCTGCGCGTCGTTGCAGGCGGCCAGCGCCAGCGCGGCCAGCGGAAGGAGAAGCGTCCGTCTCATCGATTCGTCAGTCCGTCTCGTTGGTCGTCTGTGGCGGCCGCCGCCCTGGTGCGGCGGCCGTATCGCCGTTCATCGAAATCCCCTGCTTCTCCTACCGCCGCACCGCCATCACCGCCGCGTAGGCGTCGAGGTAGCCGGCACCCGCCTCCCACTCGCCGTAGCCCGTCATCTTCCGCGCGTTGCGGGTGATCGCCCGGTAGACCTGGTCGGGCGACAGCTTCCCGCGCGCGGCCTCCTGCATCAGCGCGATCGTCCCCGTCACGTGCGGCGCGGCCATCGACGTCCCCCCCATGCAGGTGTAGTAGGGGACGAACAGCTGGGGGATGGCGCAGTCGAGCGCGTCGGCCGGCAGGTTGATGGCGTTGATGGGGGTGCCCGTGCTGGCCCGCGCGGACACGATGTTCACCCCCGGCGCGGTGATGTCGGGGTGATACAGCGCGTCGCCGTGGATGCCGCGCGACGAGAAGTCGGCCAGCATGCTGGCGCCGGCCGCGCACTGCGCGGCGGAGTTGGTCGGGTCGGGGGAGACCGTCTTGCACCCTGCGGCCACGCCGATCACCCACGGAGCAACGCTGTACGGGTTCAGCGTGTTCTCCCCCGGCCCTTCGTTCCCTGCGGCGAAGACCACCGAGATCCCCGCCTTGTAGACTTCCTTCGTGGCCACGTTGGTGGGGTCGAGCGGGTCGAAGGTGCCGCTGGAGCCCCACGAGTTGTTGACCACCTTGATGTTGTATTTCGCGGCGTTGTCGATCAGCCAGTCGAAGCCGGCCAGCGCCCAGAACACGAACAGCGTCTCGCCCGCGCTGATGCCCACCAGGTTGGCGCCCGGCGCCACGCCGGTGTACCGCCCCGACGACGAGGCGCCGCTCCCGGCCGCGATCCCCGCCACGTGCGTCCCGTGCCCGCCGGTGAGGTCGGTGTTCGGCAGGTTCTCCACGAACAGGTCGGCCGCCACGGGCGTGGGGTCGGGAGACATCAGGTCCTTCATGCTCCCCATGAACTTCACGTTCTGCACGAGGTGCTCGGGATAGTGGACGTCGGGGTTGAAGAGCCCGTCCACGCCCGAGTCGAGGATGGCGATGCCGACTCCCCGCCCCGTGTAGCCCGCCACGCGCGCGAGGTTGGCGCGGATGCTGGGGACGCTCTCGGCCAGCATCCACTTGAGCTGGCGGTTGGCGTAGAGCGACGCCACGCCGGGGACGGCCGAGATCTGCGTGAGCTGCGCGGGGGTGGCCAGGGTGGCCACGATCGGCAGGTGGCGGAAGCGGATGATGCCCGCCCCCGTGGCGCGCACCGCCTGGGCGACGGCGTCGCCGTTGGCCGTGCTGTCGTACGTCACCAGCACCTCGAGCTGCTCCAGCGGGCCGGCCAGCGACAGCGCCGAGCCCAGCACCGGGTCGATGTCGACCCCCGGGGCGAGCGACACCGCGTTCAGCCCGGCGGGCACGCGGCTGGGTCCGAGGGGTTCCTGGTCACCGCATCCCGCGGCCATCACCGCGAGCGCTGCCAGGGCGAGCAGGCGCTTCATCCATCCTCCTGTGTGTCACGTGGCCGAGTACCGTCCACCCGCACGGCGTTGCGTTCCGTGCCCAGCGACAGGGCAAGCGCGGGTCCACATCACGGCACACCTGCACCGCAATGGTGAAATCGTCCCCCACCCGCTCGTCACCGATCGCCCCCGCGCGGGTGTCGAGGATTCGACCAAGTTGCTACGGGTGAACGACTTGGACGTTCGGTCGCAAACGGGTGGGGATCACTGAAAGGTGAGACGGAATGGCGATTTCAGAGGGGTGGAGCGAGGTGATTGTAGCAGATTGCAGCAGATTCGATCCGGGCGTTTTCACAATTCTGGTGAAACATCCCATACCATTCTGGTGAATTTCACCCTGCGCCACAAAATGTGATCGCGGGCACGATGAATGCGCAGGGCCGACGGCATGCGTACACAGCCGGTAAACCTTTGATGCGCAAGCGGATGGACACTCAGGCCGACGCGCCCGCCGCCGATCCCGCCGCCGCGGACGACCCCGTTCTCCCGCTCCTGGAGTCCGCCGCCGACGCCTACCGGGCGCACGACGCGGCGCTGCGCGGCGAGCTGGCCGTGGCGCAGGCCGACGCGCGCTCGGCCGCCGACGACGCGGAGCGCCGGCGCGCCGAGGCCGACGCCGCGCGGGCGGAGGCGGCGCTGCTGCGCGAGCAGATCACGCACGCGCGGAGGGAGCTGGAGAGCGAGCACCGCGCCTTCGAGCGCCAGCGCGAGCGCGCGGAGACGCTGCGGCAGTCGCTGGCGGCGGTGCACCGCGCGCTCTTCGGCGGCAACCTGTACGACATGATCCTGCGCGCCTGCCTGCAGATCACCGGCGCCACGCGCGGGGTGTACGTGACCGCCCGCGCGGGGGGACGGATGCGGGTGCGCTCGGCGGTGGAGGTCGACGGCTATCCGCGCGAGGACCCGTCGGCGTTCGTGCAGGCGCTGGTGCGGCGGGTGGCGGAGCGCGGCGAGCCGCTGGTGTGCAACGGCGGCACGGAGCACGGCGTGGACGGCATCGATCCGCCGTCGTCGCCGGCCGAGCGCTTCCGCAACCTGGTGGCCACCCCCGTGGTGCTGATGCAGGACCTGGACGGCGTGGTGATCGTGGGCGACAAGCAGGCGGGGCGCTTCGATCCCGAGGACGTGGAGACGCTGATCTCCGTGGGCAACCAGGCCGGCGTGGCGGTGGAGAACCGGCGGCTGCAGGACGCGCTGCAGCGCGCGTACGTCTCCACGGTCAGCATCCTGGCCGACGCTGTGGAAGCCAAGGACCCGTACACGCACGGCCACTGCGAGATGGCGTCGCGCTACGCGCGACTGGTGGCGGAGCGGATGGAGCTGCCGCAGCAGGAGCAGGCGCTGGTGTGCTACGCGGCGCTGCTGCACGACGTGGGGAAGATCGGCGTGAGCGACGGCGTGCTGCACAAGCCCGGGCCGCTGCTGCCGGAGGAGATGGAGCTGATGCGCGCGCACGTGCGTGTGGGGCACGACCTGCTGCGCAACGTGCCCGTGCTGGAGCCGGTGGCCGACGTGGTGCTGCACCACCACGAGCGCTTCGACGGCGACGGCTATCCCGACGGGCTGCGGGGCGAGGAGATCCCGCTTCCCGCGCGGATCGTGGCGGTGGTGGACGCGTACTGCGCCATGATCACCCGCCGCGCCTACAAGGAGGCGTACACCGAGGACCACGCGCGCGAGGAGATGCGCCGGTGCGCGGGAAGCCAGTTCGACCCGCACGTGGTCGACGTCTTCCTGCAGGTGCTCGACACCCCCGCGGCCGGCGATCCGGACGAGGACGCGTGGGCCGAGTGCCTGGTCCTCCCCGGCCTCGCCGACCGGGAGCTGCTGCGCAAGGCATTGTAGAGAATCTCACACGGCACGGAGACACAGAGAAAAAACGAGGCACGGAGAACCGATCGCGGTTCTCTGTGCCTCCGTGTCTCTGTGGTACCAAGTCCGGGCGAAGTATTGGTGCATCCAACCGAATCTCGTGCTGACGCGATGATAGATCCTTCGGCCTGCAAACGCTTGCGCAGACGCTGATTACGGTCTGGCCGGCCTCAGGATGACGTCAGCGCGGGATCAGTCGGGGTGCAATCAACAGTGTTCCCGGATTTCGTAGAGATCTCCCGGTTCAGCGGCAGCCGCGGGCGCGCTTGGTCACGTAGAGCGCCCGGTCGGCCTCGCGGACCAGCTCGTCGGGGCCGGCCAGCTCGGGGCGGTACTCGGCCACGCCCTCGCTGATCCCCACCAGGTCCAGCAGCCGGCGGCGGACGCGCTCGGCCAGCGCCCGGGCGGCCCCGGCGTCGCCGCCGGGGAGGATGGCCAGGAACTCGTCGCCGCCGTAGCGCACGACGACGTCGCTGCCGCGCGCCTCGGAGCGAAGCACCTCGGCCACCCTGCACAGCACGCGGTCGCCCGCCGGGTGCCCCTGCTCGTCGTTCACCGCCTTGAAGCCGTCCAGGTCCATCACCATCACCGCCAGCGGGTCGCCGCGGCGGGCGGCGGCCCAGGCGTGCTCCATCACCACGTCCATGTGGCGGCGGTTGGCCAGCCCGGTCAGCGAGTCGGTGAGCGACAGGCTGCGCACGCTCTCGATCAGCCGCACGCGCTTGAGCGCCATCTCGGCCTGCAGCGCCAGCGCGCGCATCACGTCCCAGTCCTCGGGCTCGAACACGCGGTCCTCGCGGCGCTCGGTCAGCACCAGCAGCGCCTCGTCGGCCACCGGCACGTGCGCCACCTGCGCCGTGGCCGGGTCGCCGAAGAGCGGCGCGGCGGCGGTGCACAGCCCCTCGGGGCGGGTGTCCAGCGCCAGCAGCAGCCCCGGCCGGGCGAAGCGGTCGTCCCAGAGGATGCAGGGGCGATACTCGGTGGAGGGCGCGCCGGGGCGGGCAGGCGCGCGCAGGAGCCCGCGCTCGCGGTCGCGCACCATCACCATCGAGGTGTGCGCGCCGATCATGCGCAGCGCGTGGCTCGACAGCGTGTGGAACACCTCGTCCTCGGTGTCCGCGGCGTTCAGCGCCTCGAAGTAGGCGATCAGCTGGTCGGGAAGGCGCTGGCGCTTGGCCTCGCGCACCCGCTCCTGGCGGAGCGCGGCCACGCGCGCGCGCGCCTGCGCCAGCAGGTCGCCCTCGCCCACGATGGGCAGGCGGCAGGTCCCCGACGCGGCCAGCAGCACGCCTTCCTCGGGGCCCGACTCCAGCAGCAGCACCAGGTCCTCGCCGTCCACGCAGGGCACCGGGACGGTGGCGGTGGACGACAGGGCAAAGCGCGGCCCCCGCTCGTCGCCCACGGGCGCGCGCGTGCCATCCGCGATCCACCGCGTGGGCGTGGCCATCAGCACGCCCAGCGTCCGGTCGTCTCCCCGCCTCAGCCGCATGGAAATACCTCCATAAGAAAGGCGGGAGAATCCTCATCGAAACCGAGAATCCACCCGCCGGAACACCGAGCTAAACCGTTACCTTTCAGGAAGATTGGAAATATATCACTGTTCCAGAAATGAGTCAATCGGTGTCCCTGCGGAAGGACGCGGATCGCAATGGAGCGCGCATCTGCGGCCTCTTTGCTGGAAAAATCGGGAGACGCGCCGGGCGCGCGAGGCGGCGGCCGAGGGGACCCTCAGCGGTCATGGCAGACGAGTGGAGAGGATTCCAACGCGCCGGGGCATGCTCGTATCCAACGGGGCTCACCTCCACCCGATCCGTCCATGCGAATCCGAATCCGCCGCCGCGCCATCCTCGCGAGCCTCCTCGTCCTCTTCGCCGCGACCACGTCCCGCTGCGGCACGGTGCCGTCCGGGCGCGGACCGTCCCCCACGTGGGACGGCGGCGGGGAGGTGGTCGTGCGCGGGGAGATGGCGCGCGTGGCGGAGTTCCTCCGGCGGCAGAGCGGCTTCGGCTATTCCGGGTCGGTGCTGGTCATGCGCGGCGACACGGTCCTCCTCCGCGGCGCCTACGGGCTCGCCGACGCGGAGAAGGGGATCCGCTATCACCCCGGCACCGTGTTCGACATCGGCTCGCTCACCAAGCAGTTCACCGCGGCCGCCATCCTCCGGCTGGAGATGGACGGCCGGCTGCGCGTGGGCGACTCGATCGCGCGCTACCTGCCGGGGGTGCCGGCGGACAAGCGTGGCATCACCATCCACCAGCTGCTCACGCACACGTCGGGGCTGCAGTCCGACTATCCCTACGCCTCCAGCGAGGCCGACCAGACCGAGTACGAGGTGGTGGGCCGCGACAGCGCCGTGCGGCGGATCCTCGCCACGGAGCTCGAATCTCCCCCCGGCGCCCGGTACTCGTATTCCAACCCCGGCTACGTGCTGCTGGCCGCCATCGTCGAGCGCGCCGGCGGGATGCCGTACAACCGGTACCTGCGGACGAAGCTCTTCCGCCCCGCGGGGATGACGAGCACCGGCTTCTGGGGCGACCTCTCGGGCGTTCCCGACTCGCTGGTGGCTCGCGGGCACGACGAGCTGGGGCGGGTGGTGCACGACCCGATGCGGCGCTCGCCCGACACTTGGTTCGACCGCGGCGGGGGGATGGTGCTCTCCACGCTGCCGGACCTGGCGCGGTGGATGGCGGCGCTGCGCGGCGGCCGCGTGCTGTCGCCCCGGGCCACGGCGAAGCTCTTCCACCCGTGGGTGGCCGCGACGTACCCGTACCCGCCGACGGAGGCGTACGGATACGGGTGGTTCCTCGGCGCGTCCGGCCCCGGCGGCCCCACGTCGATCCACCACGGCGGCGACTACCTGGGCACGGGCGCGCAGGTGCTGCTCCTCCCCCGCGAGAACCTGCTGATGGTGACGTCCTCCAACGTGCGGCACGACCTGTATCCCACCCGCAACCGCGTCGACCGCGTGATCCCGCGGATCCTGGCCGGCGAGACGGTGCCCTTCCCGCCCGCGTTCGTGGGATTCGACTCCGTCGCCGCGGCCGACACGGGGCGATACCGGCTGCCAACGGGCGGAGGCGTGGTGGTGCGCCTGGAGCGCGGGCGGATGTACGTGGGCGCGGAGGGGCAGGACGCGGTGGACCTGCTGACCCGCGCGCCCGACAGCCTGCGCGCGGTGCGGGCGGAGCTGTCGCGCGCGGCGGGCGCGTTGCTCGAGGGCGCGTGGCGTGGAGAATTCGCGCCCCTGCAAGGCTACTCGGGGAGGGAGCCGGTGGCGGAGCTGGGGAAGGCGATCCAGGACTACCTGCACGAGATCGCGCCCGGCGGGGCGCCGCTGGAGCGCGTGGAGGTGCTGGGCACGTACGCCACCGGCTTCCCCGCCCGCGGGTCGCGGGAGAAGACGCGGCTGCGCCTGCACTACGGCCGCACGGTGCTCCCGTTCTTCATCCACTGGGCCGGGCGCGCGCTCCTGGCGGCCGACACCACCGCGCGCGACCTGGCCGCGCGCATCCCGCTGCAGCGTGCCGGCGACGAGCGCTACGCCGGCTGGGAGATCGTCGAGACCACGCCCGTGGAGCTCACCTTCTCGCGCCAGGATGGACGGGCGATCGAGGTCCGCGTCCAGCGCGATTCCACCCTCGCCGTGGCCCGCCGCGAGACGCCGTGAGCGAGGCGGGGAGACGACGGAGGCCCCGCAACCGGCCGGTCACGGGGCCTCCCGGGGCGATGTGCCGCCGGCGCTCGCACCGCCGCCGTCACCCGCTCCCGCCGGCGACCCGGACGCGGGCGTCCTGGTCGGTGTTGTTGACGATCTCCATCCCCGCCCGGATGCCGCTGGTGGTGCCCATCGTGATCTCCTCGCGCTCTGTGGGTGATGCGCTGTACCGCGCCGGGTTCGATCTCCTCATCCGCCCGCGCCACCGGCGACGCGCACGCGGGCGTCCTGGTCGGTGTCGTTGACGATCTCCATCCCCGCGCGCACGCCGCTGCCGATGCTCATCCTCGCCTCCTCATGGTGATGGGTGCCGGCGGCGTCATCCGGTGCCGCCGCCGGCCACGCGCACGCGCGTGTCCTCGTTCGTGCCGTTGATGATCTCCATCCCCGCGCGCACTCCGCTGCCGATGCTCATCCTCGCCTCCGGAAAGGTGGGTTGCCGCCGTTCATCCGCTGCCGCCGCCGGCCACGCGGACCTTGGCGTCCTCGTCCGTGCCGTTCACGATGTCCATCCCGGCGCGGATCGCGGTCGTGGTATCCATCACGTCCTCCGTTGAAGTGGTGACACTCAGCCGCTGCCGCCCGTGACGCGGACCTTCGCGTCCTGATTGGTGTCGTTGACGATGTCCATCCCGGCCCGGAGGCCGCTCGTAGTGCTCATGCCGTCCTCCTCGCTGCGTGTCGAGATGATGGGCCGCCCTATCCGGCTCCGCCGCCCGCGACCTTCACCTTCGCGTCCACGCTGGTGTCGTTGGTGATGTCCATCCCCGCGCGAACGCCGCTCGCCGTGTGCATCGCGATCTCCGTCGACCGGGTGATATCAGCCCGGGCCGCCGCTGGAGCCGACCTTGTACTTCGCGTCATCACCCGTGTTGTTGGTGATGTCCATCCCCGCCCGCACCGCCGTCGTCATGTGCATCGTGGCCGTCCTCCGCTCAAGGTGATCGTCAGCCCTGCCCGCCGTTGCTGACGCGAACCTTCGCCTCCTGGTTCGTGTCGTTGATGATGTCCATCCCCGCCCGCACCGCCGTCGTCGTATGCATCGTGCCCGTCCTCCGCTCGAGGTGATCGTCAGCCCTGCCCGCCGCCGGTGACGCGGACCTTCGCCTCCTGGCTCGTGTCGTCGATGATGTCCATCCCCGCGCGAATGCCGCTCTGCGTGCTCATGTCGCCTGTCCTGGCTGGAGGGTGATGGGCGGACAGCGCTCGCTGCGCTCAGCCCTGGGGACCGCTTGAGGTGACCTTGTACTTCGAGTCGTCTCCGGTGTTGTTGGAGATGTCCATCCCCGCCCGGATGCCGCTGGTGGTGCGCATGGTGTCCCTCTGCGTCGAGGTTCCGCGTTCGCTCGCTCTCTGAACCAACGACCATTCGACACGCGTCGCGCACAGCGGAACGCCGCGATGGGACGAGGCGTGGAAAGCCGGATGCGGACCGCGTCGTCATCCACACGAGCGGGATCGGCGGACGGACGAAAAACGGCCCCGCGGCGTGAGACCGCGGGGCCTTGCTCGTCCGGACTGCGTCGTCGCGCCTACCTGCCGGGCGATACGGGTGCGACGCCGATGGCGGCGTAGAGCCGGTCGGGCTCGTACACCACGCCGTCCTTCACCACCAGCCGCGTGCGGCGGATGTCGGAGATGCGCGCGGTGGGATCGCCGTCCACCAGCACCACGTCGGCCAGCTTCCCCGGCGCGATGGTGCCCAGCTCGCCGTCGCGCTTCATCACCTCCGCCGCGCCCAGCGTGGCGATGTACAGCACGTCGGCCGGCGGGATCCCGGCCTCGGCATACAGCTCCAGCTCGCGGTGCAGCTGGAACCCCGCGAGCGCGTCGGTGCCCGCCACGATGCGCACGCCGCCGCGGTGCATCAGCGCCACGATCTGCATCATCCGGCGATAGCTCTCGCGGTAGCGCGCGTCCATCCCCTCGGGCACCGGCAGCCCGCCGGAGAGGAGGCTGCGCCGCACGTTCACCGGCAGCCGCGCCGCCACCGCCGCGAAGTCGGGCGAGATCTGGCCGGCGCGCGCGGTGAACATGCCCTCGAACGCGTTCAGCGTGGGGTCGATCACGATGTGCCGGTCGCGCAGCAGGGCGACGAAGCGCTGCACCTCGGGCGACGCCAGGTCCAGCCCCGCCGCCATCGCCGCGGGGCGGGTGAAGCGCGCCGGCGTGCGGGTGTCGATGGAGTCGCCCAGGAAGTTCAGCAGCAGGAAGTTGCCGTGCTGGATCTCGTCGATCCCCATCCGCACCGCGCGCTCCGCCGTCAGCGGCCAGGGGATGTGCCCGCTGACGCGCATCCCCAGCTGGTGCGCGCGCTGGACGATCACCGGCAGGAGCGTGGTGTCGAGCGAGCTGTAGACCTTGATCTGCTCCGCGCCCAAGCGCCGGTACGTCTCCACCGCGGCCGTCGCCTCCGCGGGCGTCGACACCTTGAGCCCCGTCGGGCCGGTGAACGGGCCGGGGCCGTCGATGAAGCCCGCCATGATCACCCGCGGCCCCAGCTGCTCGCCCGACGCCCAGCGCCGCCGCAGGTCCGTCACCACCGTGGTGTCGTTCCCCATGTCGCGCACGGTGGTGACGCCCGCGGCCAGGTGCATCAGCCCGTCGAGCGGGCCGTTGTGCGTGTGCATGTCCCACAGGCCGGGAAGGAGCGTCTTCCCCGCCCCGTCCACCACCTCCGCCCCCGCGGGGATGGCGACGGACGCCGACGGTCCCGCGGCGGCGATGCGGTTGCCGTCGATCACCACCGTCATCTCCGTGCGGCGGACGCGCGCCTGCGGGTCGAACACCGCCACGTCGCGGAAGACGAGCGGGTGCCCCGGACGGCGGGCGAGGGTGCGCGCCAGCTCCGCGTAGCGCCGCTCGTCGGCCGCGTCCTGCGCGCGGGTGAGCTGCGGGAGCGCGGATTCCCACCCCGCCTCCACCACGCCGATCCATCCGCCCCCGATCCCGAAGAAGCGGTTCTCCGGCGTCAGCCACAGCGCCGCCGGCTCGAACCCCAGCCCGGCGATGCGGTACTGCGTGACGGTGCGCGTCCGCCCGCCCGCGCTCACCTCCAGCTCTCCCACCCGCTCGAGGGAGACGCGCCCGCCGGGGAGCAGCGCCAGCGCGTGCCCCGGCGCGGCGAGCAGCGCCCGCGCCAGCACGCCGTTCTCCACCACGTCGTTCATCGGCGCGAACCAGACGGGCCCGCTCACCGCGGTGTCGCCGCGCTCGGCCGTGCTGCGCCACGTCGCCCGGCCGTGGGAGAGCTCGTACCGCTCGTCCACCGGGTTCTTGTAGTAGTCGACGCCGGTGGTGTGCAGCATCACCGGCACCCCGCCGGGCCCGAGCCGGACGCGCGACTCCAGCTCCGCCCCGCGCCCGCGGTCGTTCAGCCGCGAGGTGAAGCGCAGCTCGCCGTCCGGCATCGCCCACGCCTTCACCTCGCCCGCGTGCCGCTCGCCGAACACGATGGTCCAGCGCGAGGTGTCGGGAGATGCGGGCGACTGTGCGCGGAGGAGATCGCCGCGGACGGCCAGGCCGCACAGCGCCACGAGGAGGACGGCGGGACGGTTCATGGAGGAGATCGGGAGCGGGTGAAGGCGGAAACGGAGCGGAGAATCGGGTCAGGGGGATTAAGCTGCGATGCGGCGAAAGAATCAAGACTGTTGATGATGAGCCACGGCGCACGCGATCTTGATCGCGCGCGGCAGGTGGGCGACGTCATCGCCATGCGACGATCGCACGCGCAGACACCAGCACGCCGTCCGCCTGGATCACATCCCCGCTCGATCTCCATGCACACCCACGCAAAACCGCCCGGGCCGCAGCAGCCCGGCGATGCGCAGGCGACGCAGGCGCCACGATCTCCCGTCCGCTCTCGCGCGGACGAGGCGGAGGTGGTGCCCGGCCGGCTCGCGCACGACGTGCTGGGCCAGGCCGGGCAGCCGCTGGACGAGCCGACGCGAGGCTCGATGGAGGCGCGCTTCGGCCACGATTTCAGCCGCGTGCGCATCCACAGCGACGACCACGCGGCGCGCGCCGCCGACTCGCTCGGCGCCCGGGCCTACACCGTGGGACCGAAGATCGTCTTCGCGCGCGGCCAGTACGCGCCGGGAATGAGCGGCGGACGCCGGCTGCTCGCCCACGAGCTGACCCACGTGGTGCAGCAGGGCCGCGCGCCGGCCGATCCGCGCGTGGTGGAGCCGGCCGGGTCGCCCGCCGAGCACGAGGCCCGGGCCGTGGCCTCGGCGGTCGCGGGCGGCGCAGGACGGGTCCGCGTGGCCGCCGCCTCGCGGGCGATCAACCGCGACGTCGGCTGGGCGCGGCGCGGCCCGATCCCCGACGCGTACGGGATGGGGTACAACGACATCCTCAAGGCGGCCGGCGCCTCGGCCGAGCCGGCCGTGCGCGACCTGGCCTCGCTGGAGACGGTGCACCTTCTCGAGCCCGACATCGCGAGGTTCTGGGCCCTCCCCGCCAGCCGCGCCGACGCCGTGCTGAAGCTCGAGCCGCACGCGGCCGGCACCGGGTGCGAGAAGTGGTTCCCCAAGCTGCGCGCGCTTCCCAGCGGCTCGATGACGCTGGCCGATCCGTACGGCGGAACCTCGTCGGTCAAGGCGCACTTCGTCCCGGGCCGCACCGCCCGGAAGGCACTGATCATCGGCGGCGTGCACAACAAGACCGAGCCGCAGGGCTCCGAGGTCGTCAACCGGCTGCTGACGCTCCTCACCACGCGCGCCGCGGCCGGGAAGAAGCCGTTCTTCACCGTCGTGCTCATCCCCGACCTCTTCGCCGCCACCCGCTACGACTCCAGGAGCCCGCGCTGGATCAAGGGCGGGATGGGGCGCGACGAGACGGGGACGCTGGAGAAGAAGCGCTCCGTGGAGCCGAACCGGAATCTCCCCCTCCCCGGCGAGGACCTGGCCGCCGCCCGCGCACGGGGGGCGGGGAGCGCAACGGCGCCGGAGCTCGTCTTCCAGGATCCCGCGAAGCCGACGGCCGCCCCGCGCGCCGCGCACGACACCAAGGGTGCCGGCAAGGGCGGCACCAGCATCCGCATGCTCCCCGAGACGCGCACCCTGGTCGCGCTGATCGAGCATCTCCAGCCCGAGCGGATCGCGAGCGTCCACGCGCACAGCCTGAAGCAGACCACCGGCGACGCCCCGGGGATCTTCGTGGACCCCCGCGGCGTGGACCCCACCACCGGCGCCGTCACCGACGCCGCGAAGGCGGCGGAGGACGACCGCCTGGCCACGGCCATGGTCACCCAGGGACGGAGCAAGTTCGGCACGGGGGTCACGGGAACCGACGACCCCTTCGTCGGCAACGCCCCGGGAACGTCGAAGGCGAGCGTGCGCTACGCGTCGGGCGCCCACGCGGAGGGCAACTCGCTGGGGATGTGGGCGCCGGTGCCGGTGGCCTCGGGGGCGGGGGCGCGGCCGGGGATCACCACCGTCACCATGGAAGTGCCGCAGTGGACCGACGCCACCAAGCTCGACAAGATCGAGACGCTCGACAGCGAGCTGCTGGCCGACATCTTCCTGGAGGACCCGGCCACCGCCACGCCGTCCACCGGGCCCACCAGGCCGTGACGGGGCAGATGGAGACGGTTCGCTCGCCGCGGCGGTGACCGCCGGCGCGTCCGGACTCGACGATTCGAATCACGAACGACGGCCCCGGGTCCGGAAGGATCGCGGGGCCGTCTCGCATCCCCTGCGACGGGAGACGAGGCGCGGCCGGTTGCGCGAGCCGGCCGCGCGACCGAGTGTGAACCTGGCACCGTTCGCCCGGCGCGACGAGACAGTGCGCCAGGCAGCAACCGGCCCGGTTTCGCGGGAGACCCCGATGGCAGCCGACTTCCTCCTGTACGGATCGTACGGATACACCGGGCGCCTCATCGCGGAGCGGGCCCGCGAGCTGGGGCTCACCCCGCTGCTGGCGGGCCGCGACGCCCTGGCGCTCGCGGCACAGGGCGAGGAAACCGGCTTCCCGCACCGCGCCTTCGCGCTCGACGACGCGGCGTCGCTCGACGCCGCGCTGCGCGAGACGGGCGTGGTGCTCCACGCGGCCGGACCGTTCTCGCGCACCGCGGCCCCGATGGCCGAGGCGTGCCTGCGCACCGGCAGCCACTACCTGGACATCACGGGCGAGATCGCGGTGTTCGAAGCGCTCGCGGCCCGCGACCGCCCGGCGCGCCAGGCGGGAGTGATGCTGCTGCCGGGCGTGGGCTTCGACGTGGTCCCCTCCGACTGCCTGGCGGCCCACCTGAAGCGCCGCCTCCCGTCGGCCACGCACCTCGCGCTGGCCTTCCAAGCGGTCGGCCGGCCGTCGCGAGGCACGCTCACCACCATGGTGGAGAACGCGGCGCGCGGCGGCGCGGTCCGCCGCGGCGGTCGCATCGTCGCCGTTCCCGCGGCATGGCGCACGCGCGAGGTGGACTTCGGAAGCGGGCCGGTCACCGTCACCACCATCCCGTGGGGCGACGTCTCGACCGCGTACCACAGCACCGGGATCCCCGACGTCGAGGTGTACACGCGCGTGCCCCGGGGGCAGCGCCGGATGCTGCGCGCCACCCGGCGCCTGGGTTGGCTGATCGGCTCGCGGCCGGTGCAGCGCATGCTCCGGCGCGCCGTGCGCCGCGGGCCGCCGGGCCCCACGCCGGAGCAGCGCGCCCACGGACTGAGCCTGCTCTGGGGAGAGGCGGAGGACGGGCAGGGCCGGCGCGCGGTGTCGCGCCTGCGGGCGCCGGAAGGCTACACCCTCACCGCGCGCACGGCCGTGGAAGCGGTCCGCCGCGTGCTCGCCGGCGAGGCTCCCGCGGGCTTCCAGACGCCCTCCCGCGCCTACGGTGCCGACTGGATCCTGGGATTCGAAGGCGTGGAGCGGACCGACGTCGAATGAAGTCCGACCGCAACGATGAGTGATGATCGCGCAGCATCGAACGATCGTCCACCGGCAGCCTCAGGGGATTCGGGCGCTCCAATAGGAAGTGCGGCTCCACGGATCCAGTGTGCATTCCGACATCCTCAACAGAATGACTCACACGGAGGAAACGGAGGTAACGGAGGAACTGAACGCGATCGGAGTTCCTCCGTTTCCTCCGTTTCCTCCGTGTGAGATTCTTCAGTTCAGGAGCATGGGAATGCACGGTAAATCCTGAGAAACGGTGTGATATGATACGGCAGGACACCCGTCGGGACACCAGCAAAAGCCGAAGGCCCCGCCGCCCAAATGGGCAGCGGGGCCCAAGTCGTTGTACCGCGAGAACGGAGGCGGAGGGGCTCATCCGGCTGCCGCGATTGATTGTGCATTCCGATCGGCTGATGCCGGGCGGCACCTGGGGAAATCCAGGGCATGCGTTCGAGCGACAGGCGGCCTGTGGCTCGGGAGCCGGCCACAGATTCCTCAGGCGCCACAACTCTGGCGTGGAGGACAGGGCGGCGCAGCGCCTTCGGAATGACATTCCGTTTCTTCCTCCAACGCACAGTTGATCCGGAGACTCGGTATCGAACTTCCAGGCGATCGCGAACCTGCGCAATCCGGGAGAAGGTGCGGGGGGCATCTCCCGCACTGTGTGAGTGCGAACCCGCCGCCGCACCCCGCCGCGAGGCCGGAAAACCCGCGCCGCCACAGTGCGCAATCGGGGAGAAGGTCCACCCCCGCGGCTCGTGTAAGCTGGTACCACCAACCGGACCGACCCGGAGCCCGACGCGGCTCGGGCGAACGGCCCTCGCGATGCCGAGGGGGGTCGCCGGAATGGCGTCGGAAGGGCTCGCCGGGCAGCCGCCCCCCGATCCGCCGCGCGTACCCCGTCGCGTGTCAAACCGTCCGAACCCCACGAGGAGGGCACGATGTCGATCAATCCGTACCGGAACGAATCGCTGATCCAGATGGAGACGTACGAGACCGACCCGGCGCGCGCCGACGCCCTGGTGGCGCAGGTCCGCGCCAAGTGGGCGGTGCTGCGCGAGCGGGGGCTGGCCGGTGACTACCCGGTCGAAGTCCTGCGCAGCGCGGGTCAGAACGGCCACCCCATCAAGGTGGTGGAGATCTTCAAGTGGCGCTCCCGGCAGGCGCAGGCCGAGGCGGCCACCTCGCCGGAGCTGCGCGAGATCCAGACGAACATCACCACCCTGTCGTCGAGCGCGCAGGCTACCGACACGCTCACCGGCGTGGTCCGCGGCTTCAACACCAACTTCCCGCCGATCGGAGGGGTGGAGCTGCTCAAGGGCGTGTGCTCGTGCCTGCTGAGCATCGACGGGATGGTGGAAGACTATCCCATGAGCGTGAAGAACGGGATCGTGCTGATGCACCGGAGCCCCCGGATGGACCTGGACGGCGACGGGCGCAACGAGATGTACCTCAAGATCCTCATGCACGGCGGCGAGGTGATCCAGGCGGCGCTGGGACCCATCCGCGTGGAGCAGAACTTCGCCCGACCCAACGACGGGCTGGTCAAGTCGCTGGGCGAAGGCGACAACGACTTCCCCGCCATCGGGATCTGGCGGGTGTCGTGGAAGATCCAGACCGCCATGGGTGCCGTGCTCACCGACCCCGACCAGCCGCTGGTCTTCGGTCCGGCGCTGGTGAACCACTACCCGCCGGTGGGAACGCACTTCCACGCGGTCACCGGGCCGGTCAAGCTGGTGCTGGAGCGGACCGGCGAGACGGTGGGCCGGCTGGTGCCGGGTGAGCTGACGGCGTTCGACATCGTGGTGTCGAAGGACGACGAGATCTTCGCCGACATCCTCAACACGCCGCCCGACGACATCTTCGAGATCTGGGAAGCCAACCGGCACCGCGTGCACGTGGCGGTGGACGAGAAGGAGGCGCTGCCCGACCTGGCGCCCTCGCTGGTGGCGACCGTCTGAGCGCAGCAGGGGCACGGCGGAAACGCCGTGCCCGCGGCCGAACCCACACACCAGGAAGGGGGCGGAGATGGGACGGACCCCACGGGCGGCAGAGCCGGGACGCAGCACGGCCGCCCGCGTGGGTCCGCTCCCTCCCACCCCTTGGCTGGCGCAGGTCGGCGCCTCGCTTCCCGCGGTGGGGCGCCTGCCCGCGCGCGCGGAGGTGGTGGTGGTGGGCGGCGGGGTGATCGGCGTGGCCGCCGCGTACCACCTGGCGCGGCTGGGAGCGCGGGCGCTGGTGCTGGAGGCCCGCGCGCCGGGCTGGGGGGCCAGCGGGCGCAACGCGGGGCTGGTGCTGGGCGCGCCCGCCACCCTCGACGGGATGCGGGCGGTGCTGGAGGAGGAGGGGATCGACGCCGGCTGGGAGGAGCTCGGCCACCTGGCCCTGGCCGCCTCGCCCGGGATGCTGGAGCGGATGCGCGGCGAGGTGGAGGCCCGCCCCCCGGCCGCCGCGCCGGTGCAGGTGCTGGAGCGGGACGAATGCGAGGCGCTGCTGGGCACCCCCATCGCCCCGCGCTTCGCCGGCGGGCGGTGGATGCCGCGGGCCGCGGCGCTCGACCCCGCGCGGTTCGTGTACGGGGTGGCCGCCGCGGCGCTCCGCCACGGGGCCGCGGTGGCGCCGCGCACCCGCGTGCTGGCGATCCGGGCCGCCGCCGGGGGGTTCGACCTCCGCACCACGCGGGGGAGCCTCCGCGCCGGGCAGGTGGTGCTGGCGTGCAACGCCCGCACCGGGCGGCTCTGGCCGGCGCTGGCCGGGGTGCTGGCCCCCGCGCGGGGGCAGGCGCTGGCCACCCGCCCGCTGCGCTTTCGCTTCGGCGTGGCGCTGGCGGTGGACTACGGGGCCGTGTACTGGCGGCAGACGCCCGACGGCGCGGTGGTCCTGGGCGGGTTCCAGCACCTGGACCCCGCGGCCGAGGCCAGCGGGCGCGAGGCGCTGAATCCCCGCATCCAGGCCGCGCTCGAGGCCTTCCTCCCCGACGCCTTTCCCGGGCTGGGGCGGGTGCGGGTGGCGTGCCGCTGGGCCGGGGTCATGGACCGCACCCCCGACGGCCGCCCGGTGCTGGGCGCGGTTCCCGGGGCGCCGGGGCTCTGGGTGGCGGCCGGGTTCGGCGGGCACGGGCTTCCCCCCGCGCTCGACGCCGGCCGGGCGCTGGCCCGCGCGCTGGGCGGGGGCGGCGTCCCCGAGGGGCTGCGGGCGCTCGACCCCGCCCGCTTCGGCGGGAGGGCGCCATGCTGAGCGGCGCGTTCGTCCCCATGCTGTTCCGCCGCGTGGAAGGCGCCGAGCCGGCGCGCGCCTTCGCCGCCCGGATGCTGGGGTGGCCGGAGGTCGGCGAGGGCCTGTACGACGCGGGGAACGCGCTGGTGGGCTTCGGCGTGCAGGCCGCGGAGATGGGCCCCGGGGTCTGCTCGCGCGAGAACCTGCGCCCGGTGGCCACGGGCGTGAACCCGGCGTCGGAGCTGCGGGTGGCCGCCGCCGACTTCGACGGCGCGGTGCGCCGGGTGGCCGGCGCGCTGGGGGTGCCGTGGGAAACGCTCTCGGCGTCCGTCCGCCACGACCGCGAGGGGTGCTCGCTCTCCTTCCACGACGCCACCGGCAACCTCACCACGCTGCTGCGTCCCCTGCGCCGCCCGCGCGCGGCGTCGGTGAACGGCCCGCTCCGGGACGCCGACGTCCCGGCCGTGGTGGAGGTCGCGCTGCAGGTGGCGGACCTCGCCCGCTCGCTCCGCTTCTACTGCGGGGTGCTGGGGGTGCCGGCGCTGCGGGTGGCGGAGCGCGAGGCGCGCCTGGACGCCGGCCCCCTGGTCCTGGCGCTGGTGGCGGAGGAGGAGCCGGGCGCGGTGGCCGGCCTGCGGCGGCGGGGGGCGCTGCGCGATTCCGTCATCTTCCGCGTCGCCGGGCTGGAGGACGAGGTCCGCGCGCTGGCCGGCCGCGGCGTGGAGTTCCCGCTGGGCGTGGAGGAGTGCGCGGCGGCCCGGCGCAAGGCCTTCTTCTTCGACCCCGACGGACACCGGCTGGTGCTGTGGGAGCCGCCCCGCGCGGCCGAGCCGGGCACCGCGGCGGCCGGATACCTCCCCGTGCTGGAGCGCATCGAGGCGCGGCACGCCGCCCATCCATCGTCCACCCCCGCCCTGGAGGCCCGATGAGCCTGAGACGCGCCCCCCTCCTCTACGTCTTCTACGAGACGAGCCAGATCCGCAGCCAGCGGGTGCTGTTCGAGTCGGTGATCGGCGTTCCCGTGATCGAGGTGGAGCCGCACCTGCCCCACCACCGCCACGGCGTCTTCAAGTACGACGCGGGCGGCGTGGTGCTGTCGCACAACATGTCGGGGCCCAGCCGCTTCCGCCCCGAAGACTCCGACGCGCTGGTGACGGTGTTCGGCGTGCCCGCCGGCTGGAGCGCCGAGCGGGTGCGCTCGGTGGGGCTGGCCGGGCGCGCCGACGGCCTATTCACCGACGCCGAGGGGCGCCACTTCCGCTTCGTGCCCCACGCGCGGAACACCCGCGCGGTGGTCGACGAGCTGCGGCTGACGGTGGACGACCTGGAGGCGTCGATCGCCTTCTACCGCGACGTGCTGGACCTGGAGCTGGTGGGACGCACCGGGCGCGCCGCGCGCTTCGCCACCGGCACGGTGCCCATCGGGCTGGAGGAGGGCCCCGCGGCCCCCGACGGGCGCCGGCCGCGCCGCCACTCGTACCTGCTGGTCTTCCACACCGCGGAGATCGAGGCGGCGCGCACCGCGCTGATCGAGCGGGGGCTGGAGTTCCGGCAGCCGCGCGTGGGGTTCAGCGAGATCGGGGGGACGATCCGCTTCGACGACCCCTCGGGGCAGCGCTTCTGCCTGTACGTGGCCTCGGAAGAGAGCCTGACCTGGGGGAGCGGCCCCAAGGTGCTGGAGCTGGCCGGCGGGCCCGCGGCGGCGCGCTGAGCATTCACCCTGTCCACGAAAAGGAGGCCCCGATGCTGGCGGATACGCGGGTGCTCTACGTCTTCCTGTACGTGCGCGACCTGGCGGCGTCGCGCGCGTTCTACGCGGACACGCTGGGGCTGGAGGTGATCGAGGAGGACGAGGGGTGCGTGAAGTTCGACGCCGGGCACGTGATCCTGGCGATCAACCGCGCCGCCGACTACGGGATCGTCCTTCCCGACATCAAGGACCACTCCACCGACGTGGTGTGGCTGGTCGACGACATCCGGCAGGCCACGGCCAACCTGGCCGCGCGCGGCGTGGAGTTCAAGCCGACCGACTGGTACCAGCCGGGCGGGATCGCCGACTTCTACGACCCCGACGGGCGCTGGCTGACCCTCTACCAGCCCTCGGAAGAGGCGCTCGGCTGGCCGAGCGGCGAGCGGCTGCGCGCGGTGATCGAGGCGCGCCGGAAGCGCAACGGCGGCGACACGGCGCAGCGCGCCTCGGCCGTGCCCGCGGCCGGCCAGGAGCCGCCCGGGCTGGCCGACGCGGAGCTCATCTACCTCTTCACCTTCGTTCCCAGCTCCCGGGTGGCCGAGGAGTTCTACCACGAAGAGCTGGGGCTGCGCGCGCTGGAGGGCGGGCCGTGCAGCCGCACCTCGGGCGGCGACGAGGAGGGGGTGGTGAAGTACGACACCGGCGGGATCCTGATCGCCACCCACCACGTGGAGCCGGAGCGCTCGCAGGAGGAGTTCGAGGAGCACCTCTGCCCGCCGCCCGAGCTGGAGGGGGGGAGGATGAAGGGGGTGGCGCCGGTGTTCCACGCCCCCGACGCCGAGGCGGCCGCGCGCGAGCTGCGGCGGCTGCGCCCGGAGCTGGAGCCGGTGGTCACCCGCGGGCCGGTGGGCACCATCGTGCGGGTTGACGAGCCCACCGGGCACCTGGTCTTCCTGTACGAGCCCTCCGAGGCGGCGCTCGACACGCCCAGCGGGCGGAAGATCCGCGAGATCCTCGCCCTTCCGCTGGACGCCCCGGCATGCGCGGCCTGAGCCCACCCCCCGGCGCGGGAGCAGCGGCCATGATCGCCTGGAACGACGAGAGCGGCGCGGCGGCCACCGCCGCGCCCCCCCGCGAGCTCACCTACCTGGAGGCCGTCCTGCGCGAGCGGGCGCCGGGCCCGCGGGTGCTGGCGCTGGGAGACGGCGGCGCCGCGGCGCTGGCGCCGCTGGCGGGGGCCGGCTTCGGGGTGGAGCCGGCGGGAGAGGAGGACGGCGACGCCTGGCCCGCCGAGATCTTCGACGCGGTGGTCTGCCTGGCGTGGCCCGCCGCCGCCCCCGAGCCGGCGCAGCGGCGGCTGCTGCGCCGCATCCGCCACCACCTGGCCGAGTGCGGCGTGCTGGTGATCGGGCACACGCCCGCCACCCCGCGGCCGTCCGAGGGCGGCGACCCGGCGGCGGTGCGGCGCGCGCGGCTCCTGGAGCTGGAGTCGCGCCACAGCGCCACCGCCGCGCTGCTCGCCCTGGTGCGGCTCTCGGGGTTCGCGGTGGAGCGCATCGACGCCGACTTCCTGGTCGACTACCCGGCCACCCCCGCCTCGGCCACCCTGCAGCTGGTGGCGCGTCCCCTGGCCGCGCCACCCGAGGCGCTGGCGGTGGCGTCGTGGACCACGCGTCCGGGGATGCGGCTGGACCTGCGCTACGCCCCCGAGGAGGCGGGGCTCCTGGAGCCCCGCCCCGAGGCCGTGTGGGAGGCGCTGGTGCGCCAGGCGGGGCGCGGCGGGGCCGGCGTGGTGGCCGGCTACCCGGTCGACGACCCCTACGGCGGCGTCCGCGCGGCACCGGCGGTGTCGCGCTTCTTCGGCGTGGAGCTGGCACCGGAGCAGCTCACCTTCGCGGCGGGGGTGACCTCGCTCCTGCACGACGCGGCACGGCTGGCCGACGGCGGCTGCGTGGCCGCGCCCGCGCTGGTGCACCCCGACCTCGAGGCGTGGGCGGTGGGGCACGGGAGCGAGGTGCGCCTCCTGGACGGGCCCGCCACCCTCGAGCGGCTCACGGCCCACCTCGAGGAGGTCCGCCCCGCGCTCCTGCACTTCGACCGCCCCGACTTCACCGGGCGCTTCCTGGCGCTCCCCGAGGTCGAGGCGCTGGCGCGCGCCGCCGCGGCGATGGGCGCGGCGGTGGTGATCGACGAGAGCCCGGCGCCCTACCTGGGGCCCCGCGGGAGCGCGGCCACGCTGGCCAACCGGGTCGGCAACCTGGTGGTGCTCCGCGGCTTCACCAAGGCGTACTCGCTGGGGGGGATGCGGGCCGCCTTCGCGGTGGCCTCGCCCGGCGTGTCGCAGCGCGTGCGCGAGCTGGTGGCGCCCATGCAGGTGGGCGAGCTGGCGCTGGCCGCCGCGCTCCGCCTGCTCGACGCGGGCGACCTGTTCGGCGGCCTGCGCGCGCGCGTCCGCGCGGTGAAGCCGGGGGTGGTGGCGCGGCTGCGCTGGGTGGGGCTGGAGGTGATGGAGAACCACCGCGAGTTCCCCTGGGTGGCCGTGGCCGACCCCGGCGGCGCGGCGTCGCGCTTCCTGGAGGCCCGGGGGATCTTCGCCCTGCGCCCCGCGCCGGTCCCCGTCTTTCCCGAGCCCCGCCTGGAGGTGCTGCGGCTGACCGTTCCCCTCTCCGACGAGCGGCTGGCGCTCTTCGTCGAGCTCCTGACCGGTCCTCCGCGAGAGGGAGAGCCGTCCGCGCGGGACGCCTCCTCCTCCCCGGCGCCCGGAGGCCGTCCATGAGCGTGGCGGGCGGCAACGGCGGCGGCGACCCGTCCGCGTACGAGCGGGTGCTGGTGGTGGCGGCCCACCCCGACGACCCCGAGTTCCTCTTCGGGGCCGCGGTGGCCAGCCTGGTCCACCACGGCGCACGGGTGGGCTACGTGGTGTGCAGCGACGGCGCCAACGGCAGCCGCGACCCGGGCGCGCCGCGCGAGGAGATCGCCGCCGCGCGCGAGCGCGAGCAGCGCGACGCGGCCGCGGCGCTCGGCGTCGCCGACGTGGTGTTCCTGGGCTTCCCCGACGGGAGGCTGGAGCCCGGCGACGAGCTGCGCGGGGCCATCGCCCGCGAGATCCGGCGCTTCCGCCCCGACCTGGTCATCACCCACTTCCCCCGCCGGGCGCTCGACACCCCCATCGAGGCGTCGCACCCCGACCACGTGGCGGTGGGCGAGGCCGCGCTGGCGGCGGTGTTCCCCGACGCGGCCAACGCCCGCGCCCGCCCCGAGCTGCTGCGCGAGGGGCTGCAGCCGCACCGGGTGAAGGAGGTGTGGATCCCCGGCTACGAGCGCGCCAACCACTACGTCGACGCCACCCCCTTCATGGAGCGGAAGATCGAGGCGATCCGCCGCCACCGGAGCCAGGTGGAGGGCGACGACCCGCGCGAGTCGCTGGCCTGGGTCTACGGGTGGATGAAGTGGGCCGGGAGCCAGGGAGGCGTGGAGTACGCCGAGGACTTCAAGCGCATCCGGCTCTGATCCGGCCGGCGCGCGGCGACTCCATCGTCTCCGGGCGCCGTCCGGGATGGAGGGGATGTGATACGAAATCCGGGAATTTGGTTGATGCACCCGGACCGATCCCACGCTGACGTCATCCTGAGGCCGGCCAGACCGTAATCAGCGTCTGTGCAAGCGTTTGCAGGCCGAAGAATCTATAACCGCGCAGCACGAGGTTCGGTCGGACGCACCAATACCTCACCCGGATTCGGTATGAAGCCGGGGGAGCCGGCGGCGGTCTCGATCGCTCCGTCTTCCCGTGGGTGCCTGGTTTCGACGTGACCTGCGGGGGCAGGGTCCCCGCCTACCGATGCGGAGGGTTGTGATGGCCACCATCCTCGAGCCCGCCACCGCCACGGTCGACTCCGCCGGCGCCGAAGCGCTGCGCAGGGGGCTGCGCGGCGCGCTCCTTCTGCCGGGCGACGCGGGATACGACGCGGCGCGCAAGGTGTGGAACGCCGGGATCGACCGCGCGCCCGGCCTGGTCGTGCGCTGCGCGGGCCCCGCCGACGTGATGCGGGCCGTGGAGTTCGCCGGCGACCGGGGGCTTCCCGTGGCGGTGCGCGGCGGGGGGCACAGCATGGCCGGACACGGCGTGTGCGACGGCGGGATGATGCTCGACCTGTCGCCGATGAAGGGGGTGCGCGTGGACCCGGCGCGGCGGACGGCGCAGGTGCAGGGAGGCGTCCTCTGGGGCGAGCTGGACCACGAGACGCAGGCGCACGGGCTGGCCACCACGGGGGGAAAGGTCACCACCATCGGCGTGGCCGGGCTTACGCTGGGCGGCGGCTACGGGTGGCTCATGCGCAGGCACGGCCTGGCCTGCGACAACCTCCTCTCGGTGGACGTGGTGACCGCCGACGGCCGGCTCCGCACCGTGGGCCCGGGCCGCGACGAGGAGCTGTTCTGGGGGCTGCGCGGCGGGGGCGGCAACTTCGGCGTGGCCACCTCGCTGGAGTTCCGGCTGCACCCGGTGGGCCCGGTGGTGCTCGGCGGGCTCCTCCTCTATCCGGCCGCGGACGCGGGCGAGCTGCTCCGCTACTACCGCGGCTTCATGGAGGACGCTCCCGACGAGCTCCTGGTGCTGCTGGCGTTCAAGCCGGCGCCCCCGGCGCCCTTCGTCCCGCGTCACCTGCACGGCGCGCCCACCGTCATCGTGGCCGCCTGCTGGGCGGGGCCGCCGGCCCAGGGCGAGCGGGCGCTGGCCCCGCTGCGGGCGTTCGGCAGGCCGATCGTGGACCGGATGGGGCCCATGCCCTACCAGCGGGTGCAGCGTCTCCTCGACGGGGCGGCGGTTCCCGGCTACCACGTGGCGGTGCGCTCCGACCACCTGGCGCGGCTGGACGACGCCTGCATCGACACGCTTGTGGACCAGGCCGCCGGGATGACCTCGCCGCTCTCGGTGGTGGTGCTGATCCCGCTGGGGGGCGCCGTGGCGCGCGTGGGCGAGGACGACACCGCCTTCAGCCACCGCGCGACGGCGTTCGACTACGCGGTCTACTCGCTCTGGGACGACCCCGCCGACCAGGCGCGGCACGTCCGCTGGGCCGAGGAGTTCGGCGCCGCGATGCGGCCGTTCTCCACCGGCGTGTACGTGAACGAGATGGGCGACGAGGGCGGCGCCCGCGTGCGCGCCGCCTACAATCCCCGCACCTGGGCGCGGCTGGTGGAGCTGAAGCGGCGGTACGACCCGGAGAACCTCTTTCCCTACAACCAGAACGTCCCGCCGGAGGGATGATTCTCCCGGCATGCGCGCGCGGGCCGGTGGAACGCCGCCTCGCCGCCCGTCCCGCGGGCCCCGCCGACGCGGGCCGCAGCGACCCGCCGGCCACCGCCGGCCGGGCGGATGGAGACCGCGGGGGCGGAACCCCCACGGCCGGGCACCGGCTCCAGCGCACGCGTGCGGTCCCGCGGCTGCGGCCGCGCGGCCAGGGCCTCCTGCCGCTCGGGTCGTAGCCGCGGGGCGCGCGGGGAGACCGCCGCGGGTCGGCCGAACCTGCGTCCGCATCGCCGCACCCCGGCGATGCGCTTTGCAGGTGTAATTCGTGTCATAACGAATAACAATTCGTCCGTATACATCCTGATGGGTGCGACGCCGGATCGTGGGGACGAAGGGCCGCGGCTTCGGTGCACCGACGGGGCGAGCATCGTCACGTACTCGCGGGACCCGCCGAAGGTGAACGGGCGCGCTGACCGGGCAGGCCACGACGGATCAGGGCGCAGACCTCAGCCGCGCGAGCGTTCGCGCGGGGGGATGAGACCATGGAATCCAGATCGGGTGCAGGATACGACGGGACGCTGAACCTCGTGGAGTTCGTCGATCGCTTCACCGACAGGCGGCGCGGCCAGGACCTCACGCGCCTGGGACCGGCAACGGCCACGCTGCTCGCCCGCATCGGCGACGCGGGGCGCGCGCGAGAAGTGATCGCCGTGAACTACTGGCGTGCATGGCTGGCCTGCCCCGACGGGCCGCGGATCCTGGGCGGCGCATGGGACCGTGGCCGGCCCATCATCGTGCTGCGCAGGCGGCTCGGACGCTTCGACCTCCTGGTCCTCGACCCTTCCATCCCGCTGGGTACGCCGCCGGTCGCGACCCTCGTCGAACCGGCGTCGCTGGACGTGCGCGAAGCGGCGATGGACATGTTCGACAGCGGTCTCTCGCCGCTGGCCGGCGATCTGTCTCCGGACCTCGCGCGAGAGGTCGCGGAATCGGATCACCCCTTCGCGGTGATCGTCGCGGCCGCGCCCCAGTACGAGCTGCTCGCCGTGCCGAGCCAGCCCATGATGGTCAGCGGCCGCGGCATGGAATCGACGGCGGGCGTGATCGTGAACGACCGGCTGAACCCGGGCGTCGTGGGCGTCACCGCCGCCCTCCACGCCATCGCCGATGCCGGCACCGTGCTGGTGGACGGGCAGCCCGGCGTCGTGGTCCGGAGGGATGCCCGGACCGACAGCGCGTTCATCACCCTTCCCACCGTTCCGTCGGGGCCGGCGCTGCTGCGGACGAAGGGGGTGATGACGAGCGAGGCGCCCCGGTACAACGATCCCGCGAGCTTCGTGGGATACCAGTCCCGGGCCCACCGCACCGTGATCACCGGCGCCGACCCGACCATCCCTTCGCCCAGCGCGCTGCGGCAGGCATGCCTGTACACCAACCGCGACGCCCAGCCCCGCGACTCGGGGGCCGCGCTGGTCACCGACGACGGCTGGATCGTCGGCTTCGCGTTCGAGCGCACGCTCCCCGGACAGTCGCCGGCGCACTGCTCGTGGATCTGGGCCGAGTCGGTGCTCGACGCGCTCGGGCTCGACCTGCACGCGGGAGGCGAATGATGGCGACCCCATGGTTCGGCCGCGTCCTGGCGGCCGCGCGGCGCGTCGTGGTCACGGCGGGCGAAGACTTCATCCTGGAGCAGCTGGGGACGGAGCACGGCGTCGCCGCGCCGGCGCGGGAGCTCGCCAAGGGGGCCGAGTACATGACCATCCGCGTCAAGACGTCGCGGATCGTGAACGTGCGGCGCTGGACGAGCACGTACTACGGCTGCATCCAGGCGCGCACCAGCTACCTGCACGAGAAGCTCGGCGCGGTCGAGTTCCAGACGGTGGTGGTGCCGGAGCTGATGAAGCACCTCGACCCCCGGAACCTGGGCCAGGTGATCCTCGTCGACCGGCCGATCGTGGGGCCGGTGCCCTACGTGGGCGGCGTCTCGCTCGAGCTGGGCCTCTTCTCGGTGAAAGGCAGCGACCTGGCCGCCCCGTACATCGAGCTGCTCACCAGTCTCGCGGAAGCCTCCGGCGTCAGCTTCTTCCTGCGGGCGCTGCCCTTCGTAGAACCCCTTCGCAAGGGCATCGACCTGCTGTTCGGAAACGCCGACCAGGCGCAGCTCGAGATCGGGCTCGACCAGAGCTGGGAGACCGTCAGGACCGGAACCTGGCTGCTGATGCGCGCACCCAAGGGCAGCGTCCGCACCAGCCAGCTGAGGCTCGATCCCGACGACCACCGGCTCACCGACGCGCAGGGGAGGCCGTTTCAATCTCACCCCTACGTCATCTTCGCGATCGAGGGCTCGGCCGAGCGCGACGACTGGATGCTGATCCCCGAGCTGAACGCGGCCTGGGACGCGATCGGGGGAGCGGCGAAACGCGGCGACCTCAACGATGCGGAGCAGCTGCTCCGCAGCTTCGAGCTCGTCTGCAACTGGAGCGCCGACCTCATCCCCTCGGACGCGGAGCGCCTGGTGAAGAAGGCGCGGTCGAAGCTGCCGGGCCTGCAGCAGGGCACCGGGATGGCGGGCCTCCCCGCGGCGGAGCATCCGCTCGGCGAGCTGAAGGACCTGGACCTGTACGATCACCGGGAAAGTCCTGAGTCCTGAGTCCTGAGTCCTAAGTCCTAAGTCCTAAGTCCTAAGTGCTAAGTGCTAAGTGCTAAGTGCTAAGTGCTAAGTGCTAAGTGCTGAGTGATGAGTCCTGAGTCCTGAGTCCAGGCAGTTGTTGGGTTGTCACTTAGGACTTGGGACTTAGGACTTAGGACTATTTGCTCGAGATCGTCCCGGCACGCGCGCCCGCGCCGAAGGCAGCCGAGCAATCCCGGAGAAGTGCCCTAGGGCGCCGCCCGCCAACGTTGGGGAGGAACGCGCGCCCGGGGGCGGCAAGTCATTCATCCGAGCCAGGGAGGGATCGATGGCGACGCAGGAAACGCAGGTCCTGGATGACCGCTCGCGCCTCGAGGACGCGCGGATGGCCTCGCTGATCGTGTACGTGCACGACCTCGACGAGTCGCGCGCGTTCTACGGCGACCTGCTGGGGCTGCGCCAGGTGGTCGACGAGGCCGCCGAGGCGGGCTCGGTCCGCTTCGACGCGGGGGTCACGGTGCTGGACCTGCGCCGCGCCGCCGACTACGGGATCACCCTTGCGCCGCAGCGCGACGACTCGTCCGACACCGTGTTCCTGGTGGACGACGTGGAAGCCGTGAGCGCCGCCCTGGAGACGCGCGGGGTGACCTTCGCCCGCCGGAGGAGCTACGAGATCGGCAAGGTGATCGACTTCTACGACCCCAACGGGCACCGGCTGATGCTGTACGAGCCCTCGGAGAAGGCCATGCGCTCCACCAGCGCGCCCAAGATGCGCGCGGTCTGGCGCGCCGCGGGGCGGGGCTCGGCCGAGCTCATCGGCCCCCCCGCCGAGACGGTGCCGGTGGACGCCGCCGACCTCGAGGCGCGGGGGCTCGACGGCAAGCCGCTCATCTACTTCTTCGTGTTCGTGCAGGACATGGCCGGCGCCAACGCCTTCTTCGAGGACGCGCTGGGGTTCAGGGCGCTGGAGCGCACCCACTGCTGCAACCACGCCTGCGCCAGCGACATCAAGGGCGTGGTCAAGTACGACTGCGGCGGGGTCATGCTGTCGACCCACCACATGCACGGGCACGAGGCGGTGGTCGACGACTCCGGGAATCCTTACGGCGCCAAGGAGTTCCACCCCGAGCACGCCAAGGGGGTGGCGCCCGTCTTCCACGTGGGCGACCTGGGCGACGCGGTGTGGCGGCTGGCGCAGCGCGGCGTTTCCACCGCGCGCACCGTCACCTACTCGCAGGCCGGGGCCACCGCACGCGTGGAGGCGCCGTCGGGGCACCTGTTCTGGCTCTACGAGCCCTCCGACGAGGCCCGCGACGGCCCCGGCGGGCGCAAGCTGGAGGAGATCATGGGCGCGGAGCTCTGACGCCGGGTCACCGTCTTCCGCTCGTCGCCCGTCCGCTGCAGCTGGGGAGAGGGGGAGCGTGCGGCGCGGCGGGCGGGAGGCGGTGATCCGCTCGGAACGTAAGACGCCGGTCCGGCAACACCCACGCGAAGGGAAAGGGGACCCGCCGATGAACGCACCCGCCGCCGCCCCCGCAGCACCGCCCGCGCCCGCCGCCGGCGACGCCTCGTCCGCCGCGCGGCCGGGAGCGGCCCCGGCCCCGCGCGAGGGCCCGCCCGGACCGGGGGCGGGGCTCCCGCCCGAGCGCGCGCTGGTGCAGATGCTGATGGCCACGCGGGTGCAGCAGGCGATCTCGGTGGCCGCGGCGCTGGGCGTGGCCGACCTCCTGGCCCGGGGGCCGCGCCCCGTGGACGAGCTGGCCCGCGAGGCCGGGGCGGACCCCGGGGCGCTGGGGCGGCTCCTGCGCGCGCTGGCGGCCCACGGCGTGTTCACCGAGGCCGGGCCGGGGCGCTTCGCGCTGACCCCGCTGGCCGAGCTCCTGCGCGGCGACGCGCCCGGCTCGTTCCGCCCCGTGGCCCTGTGGTGCGGCAGCGTGGCGTACACGGTGTTCGGCGGGCTGGAGCACAGCGTCCGCACCGGCGAGCCCGCGTTCGACCACCTCTTCGGGATGGAGTTCTTCGACTACCTGGAGCGCAACCCCGAGACCGGGGCGCTCTTCGACGCCTTCATGGCGCGGCAGACCGCGGCGGTGGCCGCGGTCCTTCCCTCCGCCTACGACTTCGCGGACATCGGCACGCTGGTGGACGTGGGCGGCGGGCGGGGCGAGCTGCTCTCCGCCATCCTCCGCGCCCACCCGCACCTGCGCGGCATCCTCTTCGACCGCCCGCAGGTGGCCGAACGCGCCCGCGCGGCGCTGGAGGCGGCCGGGCTGGCCGGCCGCTGCGCGGTGGTGGACGGCGACCTGGCCGAAGCGGTTCCACCGGGCGGCGACGCGTACCTGATGAAGAGCATCGTGCACGCCGCCCCCGACGACGAGGCGGCCCGCTGGCTGGCCGGCTGCCGCCGCGCCATGGGCGCCGGCGGCCGGCTGCTGCTGGTCGAGTTCGTCCTCCCCGAGGGGAACGAGCCGCACCCGGGAAAGCTGATGGACGTGCTGATGCTGGTGGGAACGCACGGCGGGCGCGAGCGCACCGCGGCCGAGTTCGGCGCGCTCCTGGCGCGCGCGGGCTTCCGCCTGACCCGGATCGTTCCCACCGAGTCGTTCTACGCCGTCATCGAAGCCGTGCCCGCGTGAGGGCGGGGGGCATGGAGGCGGAGGTGGATGTGGCCCGCGCCCACGCGCCCGCCCCGGCGGCGGCCGGCGAGGCGGCGCTCCGCGCGCTGCGGGGCTCGCTGCGCGGCGACCTGCTGGTGCCGGGCGACCCCGGGTACGACGAGGCCCGGCGCGTTCACAACGCGCTGGTCGACCGCCGCCCGGCCCTGATCGTCCGCTGTGCCGCCGCCGGCGACGTGCGCGCGGCCGTGCTCTTCGCGCGCGAGCGCGGATGGCACCCGGCGGTGCGCGGCGGCGGGCACTCGGTGGCCGGCCACTCGGTGTGCGACGGCGGGATGGTGATCGACCTCTCGCCCATGCGGGGCGTGCGGGTGGACCCCGCGGCCCGCCTGGCGCGCGCCGAGGGCGGCGTCACCTGGGGCGAGCTGGACCGGCAGACCCAGGCGTTCGGGCTGGCCACGCCGGGGGGGATCGTTTCCACCACGGGCGTGGCCGGGCTCACCCTGGGCGGCGGGGTGGGATGGCTGGTGCGCAGGCACGGGCTCGCCTGCGACAACCTGGTGGCGGCCGAGGTGGTGACGGCCGGCGGCGAGATCCTCCGCGCCAGCGCCGACGAGCACCCGGAGCTCTTCTGGGCGCTCCGCGGCGGCGGGGGAAACTTCGGCGTGGTCACCGCCTTCACCTTCCGCCTCCACCCCGTGGGCACCGTGCTGGGCGGGATGGTGCTGTATCCGCGCGGCCGCGCCCGCGAGGTGCTGCGCTTCTACCGCGACTTCGCGCCCGGCGCGCCCGACGCGCTCACCACCTCGGCCGGGCTCCTCACCTCGCCCGAGGGCGTGCCCCTGGTGGCGCTGGTGGCGTGCTGGGCCGGCCCCCTTGCCGAGGGCGAGGCGGCGCTGCGGCCGCTGCGCACCTTCGCCCCGCCGCTGGCCGACGGGATCGGGCCGCTCCCGTTCGCGCGGATGCAGCGGCTGATGGACGAGGCGTTTCCCCCGGGCCGGCGCAACTACTGGAAGTCGGACTTCCTGCGCGAGCTGCCCGACGCGGCCGTCGACGCGGTGGTGGAGCACGCCGCGCGCGCGCCCTCGCCGCACACGGCCGTGCTCCTGGAAAGCTACACCGGGGCGGCGGCCCGCGTGGCGCACGACGCCACCGCGTATCCGCACCGGGGGGCGCCGTACAACCTCCACCTCTTCGCGGCGTGGACCGACCCGGCGGGCGACGCCGGCAACGTCCGCTGGGCGCGCGAGGCGCGCGAGGCGCTCCGTCCGTTCTCCACCGGCGGCGTATACGTCAACTTCCTGGGTGACGAGGGGGAGGCGCGCGTGCGCGCCGCCTACGGCGCCAACCACGCGCGGCTCGCGCGGGCCAAGCGCGCGTACGACCCCCTCAACCTGTTCCGCCGCAACCAGAACGTCCGGCCGGAAGGATGAGGCCGGCAGAAAGGCAGGGCCATGGGCTCGACCATCGACCCCGGGAGCCTGGCCGTGGCGGCGACGCACGTCGACGCCACCTGGGCGCCAGAGCGGCGGCGCGTCCGCCTGCACGCCTACTGGCTCCGGCTCCTGGCCGCGGGCCCCGACCGCTACGCCGGGGTGGCCGAACGCTGGACCGACGGAGCCAACTTCCACCCCGACCCCGACGCGGCCGCCCGCGACGAGCGCATCGCCGCGGCCGAGGCGGCCGACGGCGGCCGGACGCTGCGGGTGCGGTGGGAAGACGGCGCGACGCACCTCTTCGCCGCAGAGGAGCTGTGGCACCGGGCCTTCGAGGCCGACCCCGCCGACCGGGTCGAGCCCGAGCCCTGGGACGCGCGCACCCACTTTCCGGCGTTCGACCACGCGCGGGTGATGGACGACGACGACGCCCTCTGCGAGTTCCTGCACTTCTTCCTGCGCCGCGGGCTGGCATTCCTGCACGGGGTGCCGCGCCGCGAGAAGGAGATCGAGCGGGTGGCCGCGCGCCTCTCCACCCTGCAGCGCAGCCACCTGGGCGACACCTTCACCCTCCTCTGGCGCGAGGAGTCGCGGCACCTGGGCGAGACCCCCGACGGGATCCCGCTGCACATCGACATGGTGTACAAGCAGATCCCGCCCGACCTGCAGATGCTGCACGTGCTCGAGGAGGCCGAGGAGGGGGGCGAGAACGTGTTCGTCGACGCCTTCCACCTGCTCTCGCGGATGGACCCCGAAGACGTGCGGCTCCTGCGCGAGGTTCCCGTCTGGTTCGTGGCCGAGAGCGAGACCGTGCACTTCCGCGGGCTGCACCCGATCGTGGTGTGCGACGCCCGCGGGCGCTTCCAGGGGATGTACTACAACGAGTACAAGATGGTCTTCCCCGTCGACGCGCCGGCCGGGCTCTACCACGCCTTCCTGCGCCTGAGGCGGCTGGCGGGCGACCCGGAGAGCGCGCAGGTGGTGCGGCTGCCGCGCGACAGCATCGCCCTGTTCCACAACCTGCGCACGCTGCACGCGCGGCTGGCCTTCCGCGGCACGCGCCGCCACCTGGAGGGGTGCTACCTCTCCGAAGACGACCTGAAGAGCCGCTACCGCACGCTGGCCGCCCGCGCGGCCGCGCCCGCCGCGCCCGCCGCGCCGTGACGGCGCGGCGCTGCCCTGCTCCGCCGCGGAGTGGCCCGCCGTCGAGACTGACCGCCGCCCGGCGGGCCGCCTGGAAGCACCACCGCCTGCGCCGCGACCGCCGGGCGCATCATCCACCGCCCCGCCGCGCGGCGCCTGGAGCGATGCGCGGCGGCGTGGGAGACACCGGGAAGGGGAAAGGACGACCATGAGCTCGATCGCCACGCCGGCCGCCGCGTCCGCGCGGCACCCGGCGGAGACCGCCACCGGGCTCGTGGCCCGGCTCAACACGCGCGGGCACCGGCGCGCCCTGTGGGGGTTCGCGGCCATCGTGCTGGCGCACTGGGCCGAGCACCTGTTGCAGGCCTGGCAGATCTGGGGGATGGGGATGCCGCGCCCGCACGCGATGGGCGCGCTGGGGATGGTGTGGCCGTGGCTGGTGCACTCGGAGTGGCTGCACTACGGCTACGCGGTGGTGATGCTGATCGGCCTGTTCCTGCTGCGCCCGGGGATGGCGGGGCGCGCGCGCAGCTGGTGGACCGTGGCGCTGGCCATCCAGTTCTGGCACCACGTCGAGCACGCGCTGCTGCTGGTCCAGGCGCAGAGCGGCTGGCACCTGGCGGGGCGCCCCGTCCCCACCAGCATCGTCCAGCTCTGGCTCCCGCGGGTGGAGCTGCACCTGTTCTACAACGCCATCGTCTTCGTGCCGATGGTGATCGCCATGGTCCACCATCTCCGCCCCTCGCCCGCCGAGGCCGCGGGGATGCGGTGCACCTGCGCGATGCGGGGCGCCTTCCGGCCGTCTCCGCGGTTCACGTAGCTGTCGCAGCCGCCCCGGCGGTGACGCTGCCCACCACGGCGGGAGTGGCGCGCGCCGTGAGGTCCGGGATGGCCGCGCAAAGGCGCGAGGGTTACGTTCCGGGGGCGCCGGTACGCTCCCGGAAACGCGGGCGCGGCGCCCGGCGCACCCCTTTGCAAGGAGGTGCTTCGTGGGCCTGTCCGTGATCGCCGTGTACCGGCCCAGGGAGGGGCGCGAGGACGAGCTGCTGGACGTCATGCGCGACCATCTTCCCGTGCTCCGCCAGGAGGGTCTCGCCAGCGGCGCGGAGCCGGTGGTGCTGCGCACCGGCGACGGCACCCTGATCGAGGTGTTCGAGTGGGCCTCGGAGGACGCCGTGCGGCACGCGCACGAGAACGCGCGCGTGCAGGAGCTGTGGAACCGCTTTGCCGCCGTCTCCGACAACGTTCCCCTGGCCGAGGTCCCCGCGGCCCGCGAGCGCTTCGCCACCGTGGAGCGCGTGGAGCTCTGAGCGGGGCGGGACCGCCACCGCGCCCGGCGCAGGGCCCTTCCCCGCCGACGGGGAAGGGCCTTCGTTCTCCCTGGCTCCGCCCGGCGGCGAACGTCCGTCGCCCCTGCCCCGGCCACCTTCCCGCGGCCCCTCCCCGGCGCCCCTCCGAACACGAGCAACCTGAGAGAAGGCACGCCTCGCACCCCTGCCTAGACTATATCGCGGCTGCCCACTACCGCGAGTGCCCCGTCCGGAGCCGCGCATCCGCGCCGGTCCCAGGCCGTGCCAAGGCAAGGAGGAAATGCGATGCTCACCAAGCCCGTTGCCATTTGCGTGAACCGAGGGGGACAGAGTCTCGACACCGCCAAGATGGTGGCCGACGCGGTCGGCTGGCCCGTCATCGGGGCCGACCCACGAGACATCCTTCTGGTCGACGCAGGAAACGCCATCATCGGTCTCGGCTTCCAGGTCGTCACCTCGTTCACGACCGCGGCCGCCTCGGACCCGGCCGTGGATCCGGCACTGGATCCGTCGATCTCCGGCGACTGCGCCGGCGATCCCGCGTTCGCCGTGGCCAGCACCACCGAACCCACCATCGCCTCGTCGTTCGAGTTCGCCACCGGATCGATCGACGACGCCGCCGAGAAGCCCGCGCGCCACCTCCAGCTGTCCGCCGCCACGCTCACGCGCAACAAGCGCGGCGACAACGGGACGCAGCGCCTGCACTGGACCGACGTGAACGGCAACCTCTTCACCTTCGCGCAGTTCGACGACGCGGGGCTGCAGGGGAAGCGCGGCGCCTACTACCGCAAGCTCCTGGAGCGGCGCGGCTTCGAGCTGGGCAAGCGCACCCGCTTCGACAACACCCTGCCGCTGGTGGGGGTGACCCTGCTGGTGTCGGACCTGGAGCGCTCGCGCGCCTGGTACGAAGGGAAGCTCGGGCTGAAGGTGATCGACGCCGACCGCGACGACGTGAGCCTCGACGCGGGGAACATCATCCTGCGTCTGCGTCCCGAGTCGTCGACCGGGCTGGTGCGCAGGTACCGGATGACCATGGCGCTGCGCGACCAGTTCAGCTTCTACACCCCCGACATCCGGGCCGAGGCCGCCAACCTCGCGAAGGGCGGGGTGATCTTCCCGCGCGGCATCGAGTGGAGCACCTCGGGCGGCGCGCTGGCCAAGATGCCGGACCCCGACGGCTACGGCCTGTGGCTCTGGCAGCCGCAGCCGACCTACATCACCGGGATGCCCATCGACTACACGTCGGTGGTCAGCCGGATCCTGCACGAGCAGGGGCTGCCACTCCCCGAGCAGGGCTACAGCGGGCCGTACAGGCTGGAGCAGGTGGCCCAGCCGACCCTGAGCGCGCCGCCGCCGTCGGGCACGCCGACCACGCCGCCCACCACCAAGGGCTGAGGCGTGCGCGGAAGCGGGGTCCCGAAGACCGAGGGGGCCCCGCATCCCGGCGATCGCCGCTGCACCCCTCCGGCGGCGAACGCCCGTCTCCCTGCCCCGGCCACCTGCCGCGGCGCTCGCCGGCACCCCTCCAGACACGAGCAACTTGAGAGAAGGCACGCCTGCCGCCCCTGCCTAGACTGTACCGCGGCTGCCCACTACCGCGAGCGTGCCCCGTCCGGAGCCGCGTCCCCGCCGGTCCCGGGCCGTGCCAAGGCAAGGAGGAAATGCGATGCTCACCAAGCCCGTTGCCATTTGCGTGAACCGAGGGGGACAGAGTCTCGACACCGCGAAGATGGTGGCCGAGGCGGTCGGCTGGCCCGTCATCGGGGTCGATCCCCGCGACCTGCTGCTGGTCGACGCGGGGAACGCCATCGTCGGCCTCGGTTTCCAGATCGTGTCGGCACTCATCATCTCCGACCCGTCCATCTCCGGGAGCTGCGGTGGCGACCCCGCGTTCGCCACCGCCAGCACCGGGGAACCCACCCTCGCCTCGTCGCTCGAGTTCGCCTCGGTGTCGATCGACGCCGATGCCGAGAAGGCCGCGCGCCACCTGGAGCTTTCCACCGCCGTCGTCACGCGCAACAAGCGGGCGGGCACCGGTGCGCAGCGCCTGCACTGGACCGACGTGAACGGAAACCTCTTCACCTTCGCGCAGTTCGACGCCGAAGGGCTGAAGGGGAAGCGCGGCGGCTACTACGCGAAGCTCCTGGAACGGCGCGGCTTCGAGTTGGGCAAGCGCAACCGGTTCGACAACACCCAGCCGCTGGTGGGCGTAACCCTGCTGGTGTCGGACCTGGACCGTTCGCGCAGCTTCTACGAGGGGCAGCTGGGGCTGAAGGTGGTGGATGCCGACAACGACGACGTGAGCCTCGACGCGGGGAACATCATCATGCGGCTGCGCCCCGAGACCTCCACCGGCATGGTGCGCAGGTATCAGCAGAGCCAGTCGCTGCGCGACCAGTTCAGCTTCTACACCCCCGACATCCGGGCCGAGGCCGCCAACCTCGTCAGCCAGGGGGTCGGGTTCCCGCGCGGGATCGAGTGGACCGTCTCGGGCGGCGCCCTGGCCAAGATGCCGGACCCCGACGGCTACAACCTGTGGCTCTGGCAGCCGCAGCCCCGCTTCGTGGAGGGGATGCCGATCGACTACACGCCGGTGACCAGCCGGATCCTGAAGGAGCACGGCCTGCCGCTTCCCCGGGAAGCGTACACCGGGCCGTACGTGCAGGAGGCCCTGGGACTGCTCTCCACCATTCCGCCGCCGCCGTCCGGCACGCCGACCACGCCGCCCACCACCAAGGGCTGAGGCGCGCGCGGAGGCGGGGCCCCGGTCCCGGGTCTCGAGCGCCGGACCGGCGCCCGGAGACCGGGATCCGGTCCGGAAAGACCGAGGGCTCCGCGATGCCGGTCATCGGCGCTGCACCCCCGTCCGCCGTCCTCCGCCGTTCGCGGGGGGCGGCGGCGGGCACCCGACCTCCAGGAGGACGCATGGACGAGGAACTGCGGACCGATTTCGCCGGCGAGGGCGCGCTGGCCGGGGCCAGGCTGGCCGAGGTGGCGCTGTACGTGCGCGACCTTTCCGCCTCGCGGGCCTTCTACGAGGAGGTGCTGGGGCTGGAGCCGGCGGACGCGGACAGCCACTCGGCGGCCTACGCCACCGGCCCGGCCCGGCTGCGCCTGCGCGCGGCCGACGACGAGGCGGTGACGCTGGCCGACGCCGATCCCTCGGCCGACCTGACCTTCCTGGTGTCCGACCTCGACGGGGTGCGCAACGCGCTGGCCGCGCGCGGGGTGGCGTTCGCCGACACGATGCGCTACGTGATCGGCGCCACCACGGGGTTCCACGACCCCGACGGGCACCGCATCTCGCTGTACGAGCCCTCGGCCACGGCCATGACCTGGCCCAGCGGCGAGAAGATCAAGGAGCTCGTGCGCGCCGTCGGAAAGGACCCGGCGGCGTTCGGGACGGGCGCCCAGGGAGGCGCGCCGGCGCCGGCGGGGCTGGGCGGGAGCGAGCTGGTGTACCTCTTCCTCTTCGTTCCCGACGCCGACCAGGCGATGGAGTTCTACCACTCCGTGCTGGGGCTTCCCTACCTGGAGTGCCGGGCGTGCCGGCGCGGCTCCACCGAGCACCAGCAGGGCGTGGTGAAGTACGACGCCGGCGGGCTGATGCTGACCACCCACCTCTTCGAGGGCCCCGAGGCCGAGGCCGCGGGGGCGCTGACCGCGGCGCAGATGAAGGGGCTGGCCCCGGTGTTCCAGGTGCCCGACGTGGCGCGGGCCGCGGCGGCGCTGGCGGCGCGCGGGGTGCGCACCGGCCGCGTGGTGACGTCGGCGGCGGAGCGCAGCGCGCGCTTCGAGGATCCCTTCGGCCGCGTGTTCCACCTGCGGGAGACCCTGCCGGAGACGGCGGAGCCCCGGGCCGGGGCACGCGCCGCGGCCGGGGCGCGCTGAATGGGCGCGTTCCCCCGGTTGCGGCGGATGGGCGTGCTGGGCGGCCTGGGTCCGCAGGCCACCATGGAGTTCGAGGCGCGGGTGCACGCCGTCTCGCGTACGCTGCTTCCATCCCGGAAAAGCGGCGGCTATCCCCCGATGGCCGTCCTCTACTATCGACACACTCCCTTCCTCTTGGATTGCGACCTGCGCGTCGCCCTTCCTCCGCGGCCGCACCCGCGCCTCCTCGAGGCCGCCCGCTCGCTGCGCCCCCTGGCCGACTTCCTGGTGATCCCGGCGAACGCCCCGCACCTCTTCCACGCGGAGATCGAGGAGGCGTTTGGCGGGCCGCTGGTGAGCATGGTGGAAGCGACGCTCGCCGAGGTGGAGCGGCGCGGGTGGACGCGGGTGGGGGTGCTGGGGCTGGGCGAGCCGCGCGTGTACCTGGACCCGCTCGGCGCGCGCGGCGTGGACGCGCTGTCGCTTCCGCCGGAGGGCCGCGCCGCGCTGGACGCGGCGATCTTCGCCACCATGGAGGGGGGGGCGGAGCCGCAGTCGCGCCGCGCCGCGCTCGACGCCGTGGCGTGGCTCCGCGCGCGGGGCGCCGACGGGATCATCCCCGGGTGCACCGAGGTGCCGCTCCTGCTGGGCGAGGCGGCGGGCGCGCCCGACTTGGTGGACCCGCTCCAGCTCCTGGCCGAGGCGGCGGTGCGCTACGCCATCCCCGACGAGTGGCGGCCGGACCCGGAGACCGACGCGGCCCTCTCCACGCCGGCGCCGGCGGAGCGGGCGTCCTCCGGGGCCGCGGCGCCGGCCTGACCGCGCGCGCCGGCCCGGCGAATCGCATCGCCCCGGTCGCGACCGCCATCGCCGTCGATCTCATCCTTACGACGACCGGGATGGCCGCTCTGGCGCGTTCGCCCTCGCCCGCATAGCATGGACCGGCCGGTCCGGACGGACCGCGCGGACGGGCGCTGAGCTCCCCGTCCCTGCCGCTCTTCACCCGGTTTCGCGGAGGTGCGGGATGGCCGCAACGCTTGGCCCGGACGAGGTCTTCCGCACGCTGTTCGAGTACTGCGGCGCCAAGCCGGGCGCCGTGGTGGACCACCCCTGGGGCGAGGTCGTGTTCAAGGTGAAGAAGAAGATCTTCGCCTACATCGGCCGCCCGGGAGAATCGTCGGGGGTGACGGTGAAGCCCGCGCCCGAGGAGCTGGATGCGCTGCTGGCGCGCCCGAACGTGCAGCTGGCGCACTACATCGGGCGCTTCGGCTGGGTGAACGTGTCCATCCACGACCAGGCGTCGATGAAGCTGGCGCTGCGCCTGGTGGACGAGACCTACGAGCAGATCGCGCACGGGAAGAAGGGCGGGGCGCGCAAGGCCGCGTCCCCGTCGGCCGCCGGAGAGACGCCGCCGCCCGCCGCGAAGAAGAGCGCCTCGAAGGAGGCTCCCGCGAAGAAGGAAGGCGCCGCGAAGAAGGAGGCTGCCGCGAAGGCGGGCGGGGCAAAGAAGCCCGCCGGGGGGAAGAAACCGGCTGCGGGATCTGCGTAGATCACACGATCGATCCCCATTGGGGGACTCTGTCGTCCCGGGCGGCGCCGGCTCCGCTCGGGACGACGCGTCTTTCATTTGATCTGATTCGTATCGAACCCGAAAGTTCCGGATCTCATGAGGAGACGCGGAGAACTCATCCCCGGCATCGATACCAGTTCCGGATTGATGTCATCCCGAAGGCGCTGAACCGACGCCTCGTTACGCTCCGAACCCTGGCGCCTGAGGGATCTGTGGCATGCTTCCGAGCCAAAGACCGCCTGTCTCTCCCAGAGCCGATCACAGGAATCCGAGCGAGCGGCCGCCTGCCGCTCGGATGCGGATCATAGATTCCTCACGGTGCCGCCAATCATCCGTGCGGTGGAAAGGACGGTGCAGCGGCTCCGTTCGGAATGACATCCTCTCGAGGGAATCGCACAGTTCGTCATCTCCGCGCCCTCCGCGTCTCCGCGTGAGACAATCTTTTCCCGGGCTGGGATGATACCAACTCCGGGTGAAGAATTGGTGCGACCCAGCCAATCCCGTGCTGCCGCGATGATAGATCCTTCGGCCTGCAAACGCTGGCACAGACGCTGATTACGGTCTTACCGGCCTCAGGATGACGTCAGCGTGGGGATCGGTCCGGGTGCTTCAACCCAATTGCCGGATTGGGATGAGAACAGATACGGAGGCACGGGGAGAGTTCTCCGTGCCTCCGTGTGACGAGATCGCGGTACCCGCGGCTGCGGGTCAGCCGGCGAAGCGCCACGGCGCGGCGGGAACGCGGGCACCGGTGGCGGCCTCTTCCAGCAGCCCCGCCATGCGCGGGTCGCCGGGAACGTCGGCCAGGTCGGCGCACACCGCCGTCGCCGCGACCCCCACCTCGCCGAGCCGGCGCTCCCACTCGGCGGCCGTGCGGCCGCGCAGCTGCGTGGCGATGCGCTCCTGGAGGCGCTCGGGCGGCCCGTCGGCCCGCGCGCCGCACACCGCGGCCGCGCTGCGCAGCGCCGCCGGCTCCGCCGCCTCCACCAGCAGGAACCCGTCGGCCGTCTCCACCGGCTGGTCCAGCGGCCCCCACACCGGCCGGCCCATCCGCCGCCCCCGCTCGTCGCCCGTGGCGATCCCCGCCAGGACGTGGGCCTGCAGCAGCGTGGCCGCCCCGAGCAGCGAGGTGTCGACCCGGCACCCGCGCCCCGTACGCTCGCGCAGGTAGAGGCCCGCGAGGATCCCCTCGCAGGCCAGCAGGCCGCCCATGATGTCCACGTACGCCATGCGCGAGGGCGCCGGCGGCTCGCCCTCGGGCGTGATCCCCTCGGCGCACCCGGAGTACGCCTGCACCAGGAAGTCGCCCGCGATCAGGTCGCTCTCGGGCCCCCACCCCGAGGCGTAGGCGTACACCAGCCCGGGGTTGCGGCGGGCCAGGTCGGCCGAATCGAGCCCCAGCCTGGCCGCCCGCCCCGGGCGCCAGTTGTGGAGGCAGACGTCGGCGCCGGCCGCCAGCTCGGCCAGCCGCTCCCGCCCCTGGGGCGACTTGTAGTCGACCTCCTCCACCTCCTTGCCGCGGTTGTACGCCAGGTAGGCGGAATGGAGCGACTTCAGCGGCGCCACCCGCCCGATGTCGCCCCCCGGCCGCTCGACCTTCACCACGTGCGCCCCCAGCAGGCGCAGCAGGTGCCCCGCCAGCGGGCCCTGCAGCCGCGTGGTGACGTCGATCACCCGCATCCCCGCGAGCGGCGCGCCCCCGGCGGGCGGCGCGGCGGCCGCCGCCTCGCGGCGGCCGCCCGGAACGATCGACCAGGGGTCGGCCGCGCCCCGCCCCAGCGAGTCCAGCACCTCGGGATAGCCGCGGACGCGCCGCACCACCGCCCCCGACGCGGCCGCCGCGGCGTGCACGTCGTCGAGCGTGCGGCCCGCGGCCGCGCGGTGCAGCGCCCGGGGAAGGAGGCAGCGCGCGCTCAGGTAGCGGAAGACGTAGGTGGGCCACGCGGCCTGGACCTCGGCGCGGTCGGCGCCCAGCTGGGTCCAGAACGCCTCCCACACGTCGGGGGTGAGCGCCTCCAACTCCACCGCGTGCCCGTCGGCGGTGAGGAAGGGGGGTGCGGGGCGGGCGTCGGGCGAGCGCCGGAGCGCCTCGTCGGCGGTGCGGCGCAGCCACGGGTCGCCGCTGGTGGCGATGGCCAGGTGGTGCGACAGGAGGATCAGCGCGCCCTGCAGCACGGAGGTCTCCACGCCGCGGACGGCGAGCCCGCGCTGGCGGGCGATCAGCGCGGCCAGCACCCCCTGCGCGGCGATGACCCCCGCGGCCGCCGACGCCACCTCGAGCCCCAGGCGCCGGGGACGTCCCCGGTCGCGCCCGTGCACCGCCATCACCCCCGAAACCGCCTGCACCAGCGGCTCGGAGCGGGGCTCCGGCCCGTCCCCCGGCGCGGGGGGCGCCCAGCGCAGCGTGCAGCGAACGCCCTCGCCGCCGGCGGTGGGGCGCACCTCCAGCTCGCCCGCCAGCGCCGGGTCGCCGCCGGCCCGCTCCTCGCGCCGGGCGCCCAGCCGCGCCAGATGGGCGGCGCAGATCCGGGCCGGGAGCGCGTCACCCGCGGCGGCCACGGCCAAGTCGCCCAGCAGGGGGGGAACGGAAGCGGAGCGGGGCGATTCGGTCAGGAGCATGCCGTCCTCCCATGGAGCGGGTGCGGGCCCGTGCCGGGTCCGCGGAGGAGTGGTTCGAAGCGGATCCATCCACCCGGCGTCCGCCGCGGCGGGGACGGCGGACGCCCGCGGGGCGGGGACGCCGTCCGCCCTTTCGCGACGCGCACCGATCGTCGCCCCGCCGCGCCCGGTACCTCCACCGGGATCACGTCGTCGCTGCCGCCGGGACTGGCGTCCCCCGGCGCGGTCAGGCCGGAACGGGGCGTCCCCGGGCCTCCACCTGGCCGCGGAGCGCGGGGAGGTCCACCTTGCCCAGCGGCGTGCGGGGGATCTGGTCCAGCAGGCACAGCTCGCGCGGGAGCTTGTGCGGCGCCAGCGCGCCGCCCAGCTCCGCGCGCAGCGCCTCGAGGGAGGGCTCGGCGCCGGGCTCGGGCACCACGCAGGCGCACACCGTCTCGCCGTAGACCGCGTGGGGAAGCCCCAGCACCGCCGCGTCGCGGACGCCGGGGCAGCGCAGGAGCGCGCCCTCCACCTCCACCGGGTCCACCTTCAGGCCGCCGCTGTTGATCTGGTGCTTGATCCTCCCCAGCACGTACAGCCGCCCCTCGTCGTCCAACCGGCCCAGGTCGCCGGAGTGGTACCACCCGTCCGCGACGGGCGCGGGGTCGCCCCAGTAGCGGACGGGGAAGAACGCGCGCGAGAAGGCGATCTCGCCCACCTCGCCCGGCGGCAGGGGCTCGCGCCCGGGGCCCAGGACGGCCACCGAGCCCGGCGAGGGACGCCCCACCGAGCCGCGCAGCACGTCGTCGCGGTCGGTGGTCACCACCCCCACCCCCTCGCTGGACCCGTACATCAGCATGAACTCCATCCCCAGCTCGTCGTAGACGGCGCGCAGGAGCGCGGGCGGGAACGAGGCGGCGCTCCCGATCCCCATCCGCAGCGTGCGCAGGTCGTGGCGGGCGGGGTCGCGGCGGTCCAGCAGGAGGCGGAAGTGCGCGGCCGAGCCGCTCACCACCGTCACCCCCTCCTCGGTGATCCGGCGGAGCGCCTCGGCGGCGTCGAAGCGCTCGAGGAGCACCAGCCGCCCCCCGGTGGACAGGGCGCTCATGGCCATCATCATCCCGAAGCCATGCGAGAGCGGGAGGTACGCCAGGTGCACGTCGCCGGGCCCGAAGCCGAGGCGGTCGGCCAGCCGGCGCCAGCGCATCCGCAGGTTGCCGTGCGTGCTCACCGGCGCCTTGGGCCGCCCCGTGGTTCCCGAGGTCACGAAGATGGCGGCGGGGTCGGCGGGGTCGGGGCCGTCGGGAACCTCGATCCCCCGCTCGCCGCCGGCCTCGCAGGCGGCGATCACGGCGGAGAGGCGGACGCACCCCTCGGGCGGGGCCAGGCCGCCCACCACCAGGACGCGGAGCCCGGGGCGCGCCGCGCGGAGCTCGTCCAGCGCCGCGAAGGGGTCGCCCGCGCCGGCCGCCGGCTCGAAGACCAGCGCCGAGGCGCCGGTGAGCTCCACCAGCGCCGAGAGCTCGGCCGCGGTGAGGCCGTGGTCGGCCCCCACGTGCACGGCCCCGGCGGTCCACGCCGCGCCCGCGGCCACCAGGAGCTCGGGGCGGTTGGAGAGCGGGCACAGCACGCGGTCGCCCGCCCCGATCCCCAGGTCGCGGTACAGCGCCGCCACCGCCGTGATCGCGTCGCCCAGCTGGGCGTAGGTGGTGCGCCGGCCGCCATGGACCAGCGCGGTCCGCTGCGGCCAGCGGATCCACGCGCCGTGCAGCGCGCCGGCCAGGGTTTCCGGGTTCATCGTGCGCTTCGCTCCATGGCTGCGGGGTGCGGGACGTTCTCCACGGATAGCGGCGGAGGGGCGCCCGGCATTCTCCCTGGTTGCGCGTTTGGCCGCGGCGCGCCGGTGACCGGCGGCAGCTGCTCGGTGAAGGGAGGCGTTTCGTCGGTGTAGGGGAGGGGGACCGGCGGCATGGCGGTGAGCCCGCGCGGCACCGCGGCGTCGTCGATGCGCGCCTGCTCCATGTCTTCGCGCAGCCCGGGGCGGGCGAAGCGGGCCGCGGCCGCCGCGGGGACCACGAAGGGGCGCGCCTCGCGCTGGAAGTCCAGCCCGGGGTCTTCGTCGTTCACGATCCCCTCCAGCACCAGCAGCGCCAGGATCGGCATCACGAAGGCGCTGGTGCCGCGCAGGCCGTGCCTCGCCTGGATGTCGAACAGGCGCCCCACGAAGCCGGCCACCCGGAACTCGCGGGCCGGCACGCGCGACACGCGGTCGACCAGCGCGGCGATCTCGGCCTCGAAGGCGCCGTAGGCCAGCCCGGGGGGCACGGAGACGGCCATCTCGCGGGTGATCCGCGCGCAGCGGACGCCGTCGCCGGTGGCCAGCGCCAGGAAGAACTCCGCGAACTTCGCCCGCGCGTACGGGGCCGTCTCGGCCACGAAGCCGAAGTCCAGGAGCGCGGCGCGCCCGCCGTCCAGGAAGGCCAGGTTGCCGCGGTGCATGTCGCAGTGGATGCACCCCTCCTCGAAGATCATCCGGTAGAGCGCGCGCACCGCCGAGCGGAGGGCGGCGCGCCGGTCGCCGGTGCCGCGGGCCGGATGCCCCCGGAAGCCCTCGACGAACTCCATGGTCAGGATCGACGCGCTGCTCAGCTCGTCGACCAGCGCGGGCACCACCACCCCCGGCTCGGCGGCCAGCGCGGCGCGGAGCCGGCGGCTGGCGGCCGCCTCGGCGCGGAAGTCGAGCTGGCGCTCCAGGCAGGCGCAGAGGTCGTCGACCGCGGCCCGGAGAGGAACCGGCCGGAGCGGCGGGAGGCGGGCGGCCCACCGGGCGCCCAGCCGCAGGAGGCGCAGGTCGGCCTCCATGCGGCGCGCCACGTCGGGGCGCCGCACCTTGACCGCCACCACCCGCCCGTCGCGGAGCCGCCCGCGGTAGACGGTGGCGATGCTCGCGCTGGCCACCGGCGCGGGATCGAGCTCCTCGAAGGCCGCGCCGAGCCGGGTGCCCAGCTCCTCGCGGAAGAGCCGGGGGACCACGTGGAAGGGCCCGGGGGGAAGCCGGTCCTGCAGGCGCGCCAGGTGACGGATGGCGTCGTCGCTCAGCAGGTCGCGGCGGGTGCCCAGGAGCTGGCCGAGCTTGATGTACGTGGGCCCCAGCGCCTCGAACAGCTCCGCCAGCGTGCGCCCCGCGATGCTCGCGCGCGGTTCGCCGCTCCGCCCCAGCCCGGCGGCCGCCAGCCGGGCTCCCAGCCGCGCGGCCGCGGCCAGGCCGTGCCCGGCCAGCGCGAGCGCGCGGAGCGCGGGCGCCAGTCTCCCCATGCGTCCCTCCCGGGTCAGGCCAGGCCCGCGGCGGCGAGCCGCTCGGCCAGGAGGAGCGGAAGGGAAACCAGGATCGGCGGGTCGATCGCCGCGCCGGGGCGCAGCACCACCTCCACGCCGCGGACCCCGCCCCCCTCCGTCACCGTCACCGGCCCCCCCGCGCCGCGCAGCACGTCTTCGTGCAGCAGGCCGCCCTTCTCGGCCAGCGGGAGCGCGACACCCGCGGCGAAGACGTGCCAGGTGCCGTACCCCACCGGGGCGGCGCGGAAGGGCCCGCCGCCGTGCAGGAGCACGCAGGCGCCGGGATGGCCGCTGGGAAGCGGGGTGCGGAAGAGCCCCACGAACACCGCCCCCGAGAACCCCTCCGGCGCCCTCACCCGCCCCTCCACCGCCGGACCGGGCGCGGCGGCGCCGGCGTCGCGCACCTCCAGCGCCCGCGCCAGCGAGGCCGCGTCGGTGCGGACCGCGAAGCGGCGCAGCCGGTGCGGCGGCAGCCCCACCGACTCGGAGAACTGGCGCGTGAACGAGCCCACGCTGTTGAAGCCCACCTCGAAGCAGATGCGGGTGGCGCTGAACCGCGTGGTGAACAGGAGCCGCCGGGCCGCGTCCAGGCGCAGCGCGGAAAGGAAGCGGAACGGCTGCACCCCCGTGACCTGCCGGAAGATGCGGTCGAAGTGGAAGGGGCTGGCCGCCGCCTCGTGGGCGATGGCCTGCAGCGACAGCGGCTCGGAGAGGCGCTTGCGCATGGCCCCGATGGCGTCCTCCACCGACCGGCGCCGCGACGCGGCGGTGCGGTCGCGGCACGCGGGGGCGAGGGGAGCCACTGTCGCGGGGGCAGAGGCGGGGTCCCTGGGGCGTGTCGTGCTGCTGGCCATGGGTGCTCCGGTGCTCGGGTCCGAAAGTGCGAAAGTGCGAAAGTACGAAAGTGCGTCAGTGCGTCAGTGCGAGAGCTCCCGTAGCGCGCGCGCTCCCGCCGTGGAACGCCGCCTTCGGCGTCGCCGACGGTGTGCTCGCGGACGGGCCGGACTCCCGTGCCGGCCCGGCGTTCATCCCGGCCGCGACGACCTTCACCCGTACGGCAGCAGCGCGTCGCGGAGGGCGCCGGGGAGGGGCGCGGCGACCGTTCCGCCCCCCTCTTCGCGCCGCATGCAGGCCACCTCCTGCTCGCCGCGCGCGGCCAGCTCTTCGCCGTCGCCGGCGCGGCGCCAGTACTCGAAGCGCAGGGTGATGCGGTTCTGCGCCACGCCGCCCAGCCGCATCCGCAGCCGCACCTCGTCGAAGGCGTGCAGCTCGCCCAGGTACTCGCACGAGACGCGCGTGGTCACCAGCGCCAGCCCGCGCGCCATCTCGTCCAGCACGCCGGGGGCGTGGTCGCGCAGGAACAGCTCGCGGCAGCGCCCCTGCCAGCGCACGTGGTTGACGTAGTAGACGTTGCCGACGACGTTCGTCTCCTCGAAGCCCACCACGTGGCGGTATTCGTAGGCGCGCCCCGGGCCGCCGCCGCTCGCGGGCGCCGGCGTCATGGTCAGACGGCGGCCGCCGCCGCGCGCTCCAGCCAGGGCGCATACCCGTCGGCGGCCAGCCGCCGGCCCATCGCGTCGAAGAGGGCCGGGTCGTCGGGCGCCCAGGTGGCCAGCCCGTCGACGTAGCGGTTGTACATGCAGAAGGCGGCGGCGATCAGCACCGTGTCGTGGATCTCGCGGTCGGTGGCGCCCTGGTCGCGCGCCACCCGGATCTCGGCCTCGCCCACGCGCCCTCCCTCCTGCACCCGCCCGGCGATGGCCAGCAGCGCCCTGAGCCGCGGCGTCACCGGCGCGTGCCGGTAGTCGCGCACCACGGCGTCGACGGCGGCGCCCCCGTCGTCCAGCAGGTGCCGGGCGGCGGCCGCGTGCGCGCGGGTGCAGAAGGCGCAGCGGTTGAGCGACGACACGTAGGTGGCGATCAGCTCGCGCTCGGCCGGGGCGAGCCCCTCGCTGGAGCGCAGGAGCACCTGGGCCAGCTCGTTCAGCACGCGGCCGCTCTCCGGGTAGCGCTCCATCAGCCCGACGATCCCCGGGATTCCCTCCCTCACTTCCACGTGTGGCATACGGTCCTCCTGAGTCCTAAGTCCCAAGTCCTGAGTCCTGAGTCCTGAGTCCTGAGTCCTGCGTCCTGAGGGGAAAGAGTGGCGCATCTCCCTTGCACTTAGTCACTTAGGACTCAGGACTTGGGACTTGGGACTCAGGGTACGGCTCACGACGCGAGCTCCCACCGCGCGGCGGCGGCGTGGAGCGGGAACGGATCGGCCGCGGCGGCGGCTTCCACGGGGACCGCCAGCGCCACGACCCGCGCGCCCTCGGCCCCGGCGATCCGCAGGATCCCGGTGGCCACGACCATCTCGCCCCACGCCAGGATCACCCAGCCATCCGCGGAGGCCGAGGAGAGGGCCGGCGTTTCCGCCGGACGCCCGCTCGCCTTGGCCAGCGCCTCGCGGGCGGACCAGACGCGCGTGGCCGCCGTGTCCAGCTCGTCGCCGGTGGCGCGCGCCACCTCCTCCGCCAGGCGGAAGCCGCCGGTGCCCAGCAGGTCGTGCCAGAGCGCGGCCGGGCGCGCGGCCACCCGTTCCAGGTCGCACCCCAGCGGGCCCGGCCCGGCCACCCCCATGGTCAGCCCGTCGCAGTGGGCGGCCGACACGCCCAGGGGAAGCTCGAGCAGCTCGGGCTTCCCGTCGGGCCGCCTGCCGACGGGCGCGCCGGCGCCCGCGGCCCGCCGGATCGCGCGGTCGCTCGCCGTGCGGCGGTCGGCGCCGCCGTCGCGCTCCACGGCCACCGACACCGCGGCGCCGGGCACCAGCTCGGCCACCCGCCGCTCCAGCCAGGGGCCCAGCAGCGCGGGCGCCCAGCCGCCCGCCTCCGGCTCCAGCGGCGCCACCCGCCGCAGGCGCAGCCCCTCCCAGCGCTCGCAGACGGTGCCGTCGGCGGCCACCACGTCGACGTCGTAGACCAGCTCCCGCCCGTCGTCGGCGGTCTCGCGCGCCCGGACGGCATGCGCGGCGGCGGGATCCAGCACGCCCGCGGCCACCCGGGCCACGCCCACGGGAAGGACGAGCGCGTGGGGGATGCACGCCTGGATCGCGTGGAGCGCCGCGTCGCGCGCGCCGGGGTCGCCCAGCACCCGCGCGGGGGGAAGCCAGGCGCCGAACCAGCGCGCGCCGCCGTCGGGCGACAGGGCGGCCTCGCATGCCCGCGCGCGCAGGGCGCGGTAGGCGGCCACGCGGCGGAAGCGCCCGCCGTGGAAGAAGAGCGGGCCGTACAGCTCGCGCGCGGGGTCCAACGCGACCTCGGCGCCGGCCGGCGCCGCCTCCACCGGGCCGCTCCGGCCGCTGGCACGCTCCGCCCCGAAGCGGCAGCGGGCGCGGAAGTGGTCGGCCGCGAAGCCGGTGGCCTCGCTGCGGAGCGCGACCTCCACGCTGCCGTCGCCGTGCGCCAGCGCGCACAGGCGCACGCGGGTGCGGCCGCCGGCGGAGACGACCACCGGCTGCTCGAAGCGCACCTCCTCGAAGGCCGGCACCCGCTCCGTCCCGGCCAGCGCCATGGCCGCCTGGGCCATCGCCTCCAGCCCCAGCACCGCGGGCAGGAGCCGCTCGCCGCCCACCACGTGGTCGTCGAGATAGGGGTCGGTGTCGGCGGAGAGGTCGGCCTCGGCCACCAGCTCCACGCCCGGATAGTGGACGCGCGGGTGCTCGAGGAAGCGGAAGAGGGGGAGCTCGGGACGCTCCAGGAGCAGCGTGGGCGGCGCGCCGAAGCGGCCGGCCACCACCACCGACGGCGCCGGCGCGGGTGCGGCCAGGAGGCGGTGCAGCATGGCCACGCCCTCGTCCGGGGCGATCGGCGTCACGCCCGAGCGGGCCAGGGCGTCCACGGCGCCCAGTCGCGCCCCCATCCCCACCGCCGACCAGACCGACCACTCCACCGTCAGGCAGCGGCAGCGGGGGTTCGCGGCACCGAAGCGCTCCACCTCGCGCGCGAGCCACTCGTTCGTCAGCGCGTACGCGGCCTCGCCGGGCATCCCGGTGCGCGCGATGATGGAGCCGAAGCCGACCACCAGGCGCACCCCGGCGGGGTCGAGCGCGGCCAGGACGCTGCGCATCCCGGCCACCTTGGGCGCCAGCGCGGCGCGGAGCCCCGCCTCGTCCAGCGCGCCCAGCAGCCGGGGGACGTTCACCGCCGCGCCGTGCAGCACGGCGGTGACCCGGCCCAGCTCCGCCTCGGCCGCGCGCACCGCCCGGCGCACGGCCTCTGCGTCGCTCACGTCGGCCGCGAAGTAGCGGGCGCGCACCCCGGCGGCCGCCATGCGCTCCAGGGTGCCGGCGACCGCGGCATCCCCGGCGGGCGAGGTGCCCACCAGCGCCAGCGCCGCCCCGCCCTGGCGCGCCAGGGCCAGCGCGCACTCGGCGGTGATCCCCTTGGCGCCGCCGGTGGCCAGCAGCACGTCGCGCGGGCCCAGCGCGGGCCCGGCCGCATCCTGCAGCGCGGCCAGGCGCAGGCGGGGGACGCTGCGGCGGCCGAGCGCGTCGTAGCGGGCCTCGGCGTAGCCGTCCGCGCTCCGCACCTCGTCCACCGCCCACGCCGCGGCCTCGGGGAGGTCGGGGGGAAGGTCGACGACGCACACCGTGGCGCGCGGCGCCTCCAGCGCCAGCGTGCGCGCGAACGACGCGGCGCCCCCGCCGTGCTGCGCCAGGAGGAAGCGCGCGGGACCGTCGGAGGCCAGCACGGCACGCGCGCCCTCCAGCAGCAGCCCCAGGTGGCGCTCGTCCGGGTCCGGGGGAAGGCACACCGCCGTCCCGCTCCCCACGCCGCCCGCGCCCAGCGCGGCGCACAGCGGCTCCGCCAGCGGGTGGCCCGCCGGGGCGATCACCCGCCACTCTCCCCCACCGTCCGCCGCGGGACGGTCGGCGCGGTGCGGAAGGGGGGCCTCGACCCACCCGACGGTGAAGGCGCGCACCCACGGGCCGACGCCCGGCGGGGCCGTCTCCCCGCCCTCGTCCCCGGCGACGGGGGACGCGTCGCCGGCGGCGGCGAGCCCGGCCAGCGCGTGGGCCATCCCGGCCACGGTGGCCGACGCGTACTCGGTGGGCGCGGCGGGCGGGGCCACGCCCAGGCGGCGCGACGCGCGCGCCACGATCTCGCCCACGGTGATGGAGTTCAGGTGCAGGTCGCCCAGCAGCCGGTGCTCGTCGAGCACGGCGGCGGCGGGAAGCTCGGCCCGCTCGGCCACCAGCGCGCGGACCACCTCCAGGGGGGAGCCACTCTCCGCCGACCCGGCGCCGGCGGCCGTATCGGCTTCGGTGTCGGGAACGGCCGGCGAGGGCGTCTCGAGCTCCACCGTTCCCCCGTCCACCGGGGCCATCTCGCAGGGGCTGGCCAGGAAAGCGGGGCGGCGGGCGGGGTCGAAGGGGCGCGCGAAGCGGTCGGCGTGCAGCGCCTCCAGCCGCACCGGCGCGCCCAGCGTCCACGCGGCCCCGGCGGCGCGCAGCACCCCGCCCAGCGACGGCCCGCAGGCGTCCATCGCCACCACCGGCACGCCCTGGGCGCCGGCCAGCGCCGAGAGCGCCTCGCCCGGCCCGGCCTCGATCCACAGGTCGGCCTCGCCGCGCACCGCCTCGAAGGCGTCGAGGAAGAGCACCGGCGCGGTGACCTGCCGCACCAGCAGCGCGCGCAGGTCGTCGCCGGGGGCCAGCGGACGCCCCAGCACGGTGGAGGAGACGCGGCGGCGGGGCGGCCGCAGCGGCTCGCCCGCCAGGTGCCCGGCCAGCGGCGCGGCGGCGGCGGCCACCAGCGGCGAGTGGAAGGCGTGCGAGACGGACAGGGGGCGCGCCTCCCATCCCCGCGCACGGGCGCGCTCGACCACCGCCGCCACCGCGTCGGCGGGGCCCGACACCACCGTCCGCGCCGGCGCGTTCACCCCGGCGATCACCACCGGCCCGTTCCCCAGCAGCGCCTCGACCTCCGCGCGCGGCGCGGCCAGCGACGCCATGGCGCCCGCGGGGCCGTCCAGCGCGCCCATCGCCGCGCCGCGGACGGCGGCGGTGCGCAGCAGCGCCTCGCGGTCCATCACCCCCGCCCAGTGCAGCGCCGCCAGCTCGCCCAGCGAGTGCCCCACGGCCACTTCCGCCTCGATCCCCAGCGCCTCCAGCACGGCCAGCGCGGCCAGCGTGGCGCGGGCGATGGCGGGCTGGGCCACCTGCGTGGCCACCCCGTCGGCCCCGGGCGCGGGCGCGGGAGCTTCGGCGTAGAGCGCCTCCACCGCGTCGAAGCGGCGGCGGAGCGCCCCGCCGCCCAGGTGCGCGGGCGAGCCCTGCCCGGGAAAGAGCAGGCCCAGGCGCGGCGCGGCGGAGGCGGGCCCGGGGTGCAGGAAGACGCCGGCGCGCGCGTCGACCCGCGTCGCCACGCCGTCCCCACCCCACGCGCAGAGCGCCTCCAGCCCCCGCGCCAGCTCCTCGGGGGTGGAGGCGACCACGGCGGCGCGCGCGGAGCCCGCCCCGGCGCTCCGCTGCAGGTGCACCGCCAGATCCACCAGCTCGGCGCGGCTGAGCGCGGCCGCCACCGGGGCCAGCTCGCGCGCCTGGGCGGCGAGCGCGCCGGCGTCGCCGGCCGCCAGGCAGAAGAGCTCCGCGTCCTGCGCCGAGCGGAGGAGCGTCCGCACCCGCGGGGCGAGCGCGCCCGCCCGCTGCACGGCCACCCCTTCCAGCACCACGTGGGCGTTGATCCCCCCGAACCCCATGGCGCTGACCCCCGCGCGCAGCGGGCGCTCGCCGGGCCACGCCTCGCCGGCGGCGGGGGCGCGGAGCACCCGCGGCTCGGCCAGCAGCTCCGGGTGGGGCTCGCCGCACCCCGTGGCGGGGGGGATCACCTGGGCGTGCAGCGCCATCGCCGCCTTCACCACCCCGGCGATCCCCGCGGCCGCCTTGGTGTGCCCGATCACCGCCTTCACCGAGCCCAGCGCCGCCGGCCGGCGGGCCCCGCCCTCGCGCAGGGCGCGGGTGAGCACCCGCAGCTCGGTGGCGTCGCCCACCGCGGTCCCCGTCCCATGGCCCTCGAAGTACGCCACCGTCTCGGGTCCGAACCCGGCGCGTGCGTAGGCGCGGCGCAGCGCCAGGAGCTGCCCCTCCTCCTCGGGGCGGGTGATCCCGCCGCTCCCGTCCGACGACACGCCCCAGCCCCGCACCAGCGCGTAGACGGGGATGCGCCGGGCCAGCGCGTCGTCGTAGCGCATCAGCACCACGAAGGCGCACCCCTCGCCGGGGAAGAACCCGGCCGAGCGCGCGTCGTACACCCGCATCTCGCCCTCGGCCAGCGCCCCGGTGCGGGCGAACCCCACCAGCTCGAAGGGGTCCAGGCTCAGGTCCACCCCCCCGGCCACCACGGCGTCCAGGTCGCCCGCGGCCAGCGCCGAGCACCCCTGCGCCACCGCCAGCAGCGACGAGGCGCACGCCCCGTCCACCGTGTAGCCGCCGCCCTTGAAGTCGAAGTGGTTGCAGATCCGCCCGGCGATGGTGTTGGACAGCCCCCCGGCCAGCGTCTCCTCGCCCGGCGGCGGGAAGGGCGCCTTGAAGCGCGTCTCGGCGGCGGCCAGGAAGCGGCGGCGCTCCCCCGCATCCCAGCCGGCCTCGTCCAGCTCGGCGTCGAACACCCGGCGCACGTACGGCCAGCGCAGCCGCAGCAGCCCCGCGCGCGAGAACTCGCCGGTCAGCGAGTTCCCCACCAGCACCCCGGTGCGCTCGCGCGGCAGCCCCTCGCCGCCGGGCAGGCGGGCGTCGTCGAGCGCCGCGGCGGCCACCTCCAGCGCCAGCCAGTGCGCCGGGTCGGCCTCGCGGTACGCGCTCCCCGACACGCGGAAGCGCACCCGGTCGAACTCCCAGTCCTCCACCAGCGCGGCCTGCGTCACGTAGGTGAGGTCGACCGCGCTCCGGCTGGCCGAGGCGTAGTCGGCCAGGCGCAGGCGCTGGTCGGGGATGCGGCGGAAGGCGCGGCGGCCGGCCAGCACGTTCTCCCACAGCTCGGCCGGGGTGCGGGCGCCGGGATAGCGGCAGGCCATCCCCACCAGGGCGATGGGCGCGCTCACGGCTCGCGCTCCGCCGCCAGCACCGCCCGGCGCCGCGCCGCGGGCACCCGCCCCGGCGCCGGGTCCGCCACGCGCGCCGGCTCGGGATCCGGCCGTACCGGGCGCGCGGCGAGCAGGGACGCGTACGCCCACGCCCCACGCGCCGCGCACACCAGCGACAGCGCGAAGAACAGCCCGAACACCACGTGCGCCGTCATCAGCACGCCGTACGCGGCGGCCACCGCCGCGCCGAAGGCCGCCTGCGCGCGCGGCGCCGACGGCGTGGTGGCCGGGTCGGTGACCATGTAGAAGCTGAAGAGGATGAAGGCCACGCCGGTCAGCGGCAGCCACGCGGCGCCGAGCGGGGCGCCGAACGCCAGGTGGCGGACCGCCGCCTGCGCGGCGAAGCCCAGCACCCAGGCGCCGATCAGCGGCAGCCGCCGGGTGAAGCGCGCGTTGAGCAGCGTTCCCGTGCACACGATCACCGCCGGGAGCACCCAGTCGCCCACCGGCCCCAGCCCCTCGGTGAAGTGGTAGGGCGGCGCGATCCCCACCCAGGGGAAGAGGAGCAGGGTGGCCGTGATCCCCAGGTTGGAGGGGTTGAAGAAGTGCCGCCCGCCCTGCCCCGCCGGGAGGCGGAAGAGCGACTTCGACGCGATGGCCGCCGCGGCGGCGAAGGCGATCACCGCCAGCCGGTCGTTGGCGTACAGGAGCATGGCCACCGCCAGCCCCGTGATGTGGGCCGAGAGGAAGAAGTCGACGGCGGCCCGCGCACCCCCGCGCCAGCGCGGCGACCGCCCCGCCGCGCGCGAATCGACCGCCTCGAGGAGGGCCTCGGTCAGGTACGCGGCCGCCAGCGCCACCACCGGCTGCGCCCACGACTGCTCGAAGCCGAGCACCGTGTGGCCCAGGAGATTCAGGATGGTGATGGCCACGGCGAAGCGCCTGAGCCCGCCCAGGCGGCCGGCGTCGCGGGGGGTCGTCTCAGGCGCCATCGGCGTCTCCCGGTGCGGGGTTGCGGCCGAGGACGACCGTGTGCCATCCCGGCGTCAGCTGCAGCGTCCCGGCGTAGCGCCGCCCGTCGGCGCCCCGCCAGCGCAGCTCCACGCGCAGCGCGGTGCCCGCGGGCAGCGACCCCAGCCCGAAGTGCAGGTCGGCGCTGCGCTTTCCCGAGTGCCCGTTCCCGCCGTCCACCTGCGCCACGCGCACCGACCCGTCGGGGAGGCGGACGGTGGCGGCGGCGCCGATGGCCGGGCGCGCGCGCACGCCCCGCCCGGGATGCCCGGGGAAGACGACGGTCGCCCCCGGGGCGGCGGCGACGGGGAGGAGGAGGTGCAGCCCCAGGAAGGCGCCGGGGCGCGGGGCGTCGTTGCGGTAGAAGCGCGAGGGCCCCCACTGGTTGGCCAGCGCGAAGTCCAGGTCGCCGTCGCCGTCCACGTCGGCCGTGGCGATCCCGCGGGTGACCTGCGCGGCTCCCAGCCCCACCTCGCGCGCCAGGTCGTAGTAGCGGCCGTCGCGGGCGCGGACGAAGAAGCGGTCGGGCTGGTGGCCGGCGAGGTCGGCGTCGCCCGGGAGGAAGCGGTGCCAGCTGGCGGGGCTCGAGGTCAGCTGGTCGTTGCCCATCGCCAGCTCGTGCAGCTCGGGCCAGCGGTTGGTCGTTCCCCGCGCGAAGCCGATGGCCTGCATCGCCTCGGGCGTCCCGTCGTTGTCGAAGTCGTCGAGCCGCGACTCCCATCCCCAGCTGCTGCGCGAAAGCCCCAGCGCCTCGCTGCGGTCCACGTAGGGCGCCACGCCGTCGCGCATGCGCCGGGTCTGGCCGGTGCTGATCCAGGCGAAGTGGCTTTCCTCGAGCGAGAACTCGCCCGCGATGTTGCTGACGTAGATGTCCAGCAGGCCGTCGCCGTTCAGGTCGGCGAAGTCCACCCCCATCCCCTTGAACGAGTCGCGCCCCAGCACCTTGGAGCCCGGCGTCGTCCACCTCTTCACCCCCTCCAGCACGGCAAAGCGGGGATGGCCCGGGCGCGAGCGGTTGTGCAGGAGCCGGTCGGGCCCGAAGTCGTTGGCCAGGTACAGCTCGGGAAGCCCGTCGCCGTCCAGGTCGGCGGCCCCCACCGCCAGCGTCCACCCGCGCGCCACCCGGTCGCCGAACACTCCCGGCGCCTCGCGGAAGCGCCCCGGCCCCGCCCACAGGAGGACGCGGTCGCGCCCGCCGTTGAAGGCGCGCGACATGCTCTGCTGCATCCGCTCGCGCCCCCCGGCGCGCGCGTCCAGGATCCGCGCCCCGTCGGGGAAGTAGTTGCCCACCACCAGGTCGGGGTGCCCGTCGCCGTCCACGTCGGCGAAGGCGGCCGCGTTGGTGTACCAGCGCGCCCCGCCGCCCGCCACCTCGCGGCGCTCGTACCCGTCCGCGGACGGCGTTTCCGCGCGGCGCAGGAAGGCCACGGGGGTTCGTCCCCAGTAGTAGACCACCAGGTCCATCGCGCCGTCCTCGTCCACGTCGCCCGGGAGGCATCCCATCGGCGCCATGGTGGCGGCGGAGTACGCCAGCGGCGCCGGGTCGAGCGCGAACGGCGCGTATCGCCGCGGCGTGCCGGGCACGGGCGAGACGATCGCCTGGTCGGTGCGCGGATCGACGTGGCAGACGTCGTTGGGAAGCCCGTCGCCGTCGAGGTCGACCAGCGCCACCGCCGCGCCGACCGACGAGATCCACGCGCGGAGGTGCGCCAGCGACGGGTGCACCGGCCGCGCGGTGCGGAACGGCCCGCCGGAGAGCTCGGGAAGTGCCTGGGCGGTGAAGCGGAAGCGCGCCGCCAGCGCCGCCCGCTCGCCGCCGGAAAGCGTGGGGAGGCGGGCCGCCGCGTACAGGGCGGCCACCACGGCCAGCGCCGCCGCGCGCCGCGCGTGGCGGCGGGCGTATCGCAGGAAGCCGCTCATGCGCGGGCCTCGGCCGCGAAGTGCCGCTGGATGCGGAGCCGCCAGGCCTCGTAGGCCGGGAGGCCGCCCACGGGAGCGAGGCCCTCGAGCGCGTCGTCGGTCACCCGGGCGGCGGCGGCGGCCGGGCAGCCGCAGAGCGCCAGGCAGGCGAGCTCGGTGTGCGGCGCCGGGTTCCCGGCGCGCCGCCGCGCCCCCGCGGCGAAGGCGGCGCCCTGCGCCAGGGCCGGCCGGTACGGCCCGGCCATGGCGGCCAGCGCGCCCGCCTCGCCATGCCCGGGCCCGCCGGCGTAGGCGCAGGCCAGGCCGGCGCCGCTCCACAGGTCGCCCCGCCGCGGGGCGGCGAAGCGCGCGATGGAGGCGGCGACGCGCGCGGGGTCGGCGCCGTGTACGAACCACAGGCTCCGCCCCAGCCCCTGGTCGAAGGCGCGGCGGGCGTAGCCGGAGACGCGCCGCGGGAGCGCGCGTGCGTCCACGAAGCGGCGGGGATGGAAGTACCCCTGGTGGAAGCCGTACCCGTCGGCCGCCAGCCATCCCAGCAGCGGGTCCATCCACCCGGGCACGTGGTGGAACGGGCGCCTCAGCCGGGCCAGCGCCCACCCGGCGCCCACGTGCACCATGTACGCGTGGCTCCTGCCGGCGCCGCGCAGGAACGCCTGCACGCGCTGGCGCCGCCACGGCGTGAGCGCGTCCAGGAGCGTCAGCGCCATCGCCGCGCCCTCGTAGGCGAAACCGCGCAGCGCCGGCTCAACCGCCTCCAGCCGTGCGGCCAGGCCGTCTTCGGGGTCCTCCTCGAGCGCCGCGTGGTAGCCGTCCAGGAAGGTGCGGCCCACCTCTTCCAGCCGCAGCCGGGCCTGGGTCACGCCCGCGAAGCCGCGCCGCGCGAACGTCGCCTCGGCGGGGTCGATCCGCAGCAGGCGCCGGAGGAGGCGCCGGCCGGGGCCGGACCGTGCCGGGGCGGCGTCGCGGGCCGGCGCGGCGCGGGTGTTCCAGGGCGACCGGGGGGCGGCGGAGAGCATCCGGGTGCGCGGGGTTCGACCGTATCCGGAAAATGAGCCGAAACCGTCGGCGCACGGCCGCGCATCGCCCGTCGTGAAGCCTGCCGTAAGCTCCTCGGGTGCCGCGGGATGGGCGATCATGACAAGCTCCGTACCGCCCCGCCCCGCCCGCGGCGGACCGGGTCCAAAGCCGCGCACCGGCCGAAGTTGCCCTACATTTGGCGTCGGGAAAGGCCGGGCCGGGTGTGCGGCGGGCTGCACAGGAGAGGGAAGGCCCCCTGTGCGGAGGACCCACAGGGGGGCGGAGAGCGCGGATCGCGGTGAATGCCGCGCACGAGCGGACGACGTCTCCGGGGCTCGCGCCCCGCAGGCGTTGGGACAGCCGGGTTTCTCGCGGAGGAGGGGTCAGTCGGAGGGCGGGTCGACGTCGCCGAGCGCGGCCAGGAGGTCGTACAGCCCGCGGCGGCTGATCCCCAGGAGGCGGGCGGCCTTCACCTTGTTTCCCTCGGCCAGGCGGAGCGCCTCGGCCAGGTAGTGGCTGCGCACCCGGTGCAGGGCGCTGGGAAGGTCCAGCGCGAGCCCGCCCGCCGGAGCGGCGTCGAAGGGGGCGTAGCTCCCCCGCACCTCGTCGGGAAGGTGGCGCGGGAGGAGGGCGTCGCCCTCGTCCAGCCGGGCGAGCACCTGGGCGCGCTCGATCACGTTCTCGAGCTCGCGGACGTTCCCCGGCCAGGAATAGCTGTCCATGGCCTCGGCGGCCGCGGGGCTCACGCGGCGCAGCGGCGACCGCGTGACGGGCCGGTAGAGCGCGAGGAAGTGCTCGCACAGGTGGGGAAGGTCTTCCCTGCGCTCCCGCAGCGCCGGCAGGTGCAGCTCGATGACGTGGAGCCGGTAGTACAGCTCGGGGCGGAACCGCCCATCCCGGACGGCGCCCATCAGGTCGCTGTTGGTGGCCGCGATCACCCGCACGTCCACGGGGATGCTGCGCGTGGCTCCCAGCCGCCGCACCTCGCGCTCCTGCAGCGCCCTCAGCAGCTTGGGCTGGAGGGAAAGGGGAAGGTCGCCCACCTCGTCCAGGAACAGCGTGCCGGTGGTCGCCTCCTCGAAGTACCCCGGCCGCGACCCGGCCGCGCCCGTGAACGCGCCCCGCTCGTAGCCGAAGAGCTCCGACTCGATCAGGTTCTCCGGAAGGGCGGCGCAGTTGACGGCCACAAAGGGGCGGCCGCTGCGGTCCGAACGGGCATGGACGCTGCGCGCCGCCACCTCCTTGCCGGTGCCGGTCTCGCCCGTGACCAGCACGGTGGTGCCGGTGGGGGCCACCAGGTCGATCATCCGGCGCAGCTCCACCATCTGCGGCGAGCTTCCGACCAGCTCGACGGCGCGGTGCGGCGGCGCCGCAGGGGTGCGGAACCGACGTGAGCCGGGAGAGGGTGGATCGGACCCGGAGGCCGCCTGGCCGCCTCGGGGTGCCCGCCAGGAGGTGGACGAATCCATGGACCGGCTCATTCGATGGAGGCGCCCGGCCGTCTCCCGGCTCGGGGGGGAGCCGGGCACGACGACCAGGCGTGCGAATCGCCCACCCCGTAGTCCCTGAACTCAGGACTTCATCGCCGCCCCTCCTGCACGCCATCCGAGCACGCGCGAAACCGGAAGCTCGCGCCCGGAATCGGTTCACCGCTCCTTTCGTCACGTAAGAGTGCTTTCTTTTCAAGACAATTACATAGAGTGCACGTTGCGACGAACGTCGCTTGTTTTGGCCTGATATGCTGGCAAATCTCCCTTACGTGCTCCCGCGTGTAGATCCTTTTAAGCCTACAATATGTAGTACCAGACAAGAGTCAATACGTTGCATGATCGCGTGTCACTCTTTGCCTCGTCGCCGCCATTCCGGGCAATCCAGGAGAAGTCCGGCCCCGGGACGGCACCCTACCTTCGGTTGGAAAAACCGTCACTGCCGCACGACCGCCGGCCGTCCAGGGAGCGTCCCGGCGGACCCGTCACCATCGTCTCGCGGCCCTGGCAACCGTGCTTCGGCCCGCTTCCACGTGGAGGATCGCGGCGTGCTCATCTCTCGCTGCCGGGGAGCGGACGGGGTGCCCTCCGCGCGACCGCACCGGCCTGCTTCCTCCGCGTTCTCTTCGCCCCGCTCCATTCCGCCGGCGACGGCGCGAAGGCGGCCGTGGCGCGCCCGGACCGTGCCGGGCCTGGTCGCGCTCCTGCTGTGCGCCGCACCCGTGCGCGGGCAGACGGTGGAGGACGGGACCCTGCTGCCCAAGGGCGCGCTGGGCGCCGGCATGGTGCTCACGCACGAGACGTGGGACCGGTACTGGGAAGGGAGCCTGAAGCGGGGCAACGAGAACATCGGCAGGCTCACCACGCGGAGCCTTACGGCGATGACGGGATACGGGATCAGCGACCGGCTCGCGCTCCTGGCCATGCTCCCGTACGTCCACACCCACGCCAGCCGCGGTACGCTGAAGGAGATGCACGGCATCCAGGACGTGGTGGTGGCGGCCAAGTACGGCCTGGTGACGGTCCCGGTCGCCGGCCGCGGCACCCTGAAGGCCCTGGCCGTCGGATCCATCGCAGTTCCCGCCGGCGACTACTCCCCCGACTTCCTCCCGCTCTCCATCGGCCTGGGAAGCCGGCGTGCCTCGGGCCGCGTCACGCTGGCCTTCGAGGCGCGCCGGGAGTGGTTCCTGAACGCCTCGGCCGCCTACACCTGGCGGTCGAAGGTGAAGCTCGACCGCGCGGCGTACTACACCGGCGGCCAGCTCCACCTGGGGCGCGAGGTGGCGATGCCCGACGTGTTCGACTACACGCTCGGCGGGGGATACCGCGGAAGGCGGCTGCACGTGCCGGTGTCGGTATCGGTGCAGCGCACGCTGGGGGGAAGCGACATCCGGCGGCAGGACATGCCGTTCGTCTCCAACCGCATGGACTTCGTCCGCGTGGAGGGCGGCGTGGGCTACACCCTTCCCGCGACGAACCTGATGGTCCGGATCGGCGCCGCGCGCGTGGTCGGCGGCCGCAACGTGGGCCAGGCCACCACGCTCACCGGCGGCTTCCACTACACCCTTCCCCTCCGCACGCGGGCGCCGTGAGCCGCGTCGCGGAACGTCCGTGCGCGGGGCCGACGTGAGCGGCGCGAGCTCCGGGCGGGTCCCTCCGCTGCGCCGCGCACCGGCGATCGTGCCCGCCGCGCGGATCCGGGGCGGGCGCGGGCGCGTCCCGGTCCTCCGGGCGCGAATCCCTCGCGCGACCCCTTATCTCCCGGAACGACTTCGTGGGACGCGTATGAGACCTCACGCCCTCCTGCCGCCGGCGGCCGTCTTCCTCGCCTGCACCGCGGTTCTTTCCCTGGCCGGGTGCGACAACGCGGTCGAGGGAACGGAGCGGCTGCCGCCGCTGGAGGCAGCGGCGCTGGACGCGGACGCCGGGAGCTGGCGCATGATCGTCCTGTCCGCCCCGGACCAGATCGCCGTTCCGGCCCCGGCGGCCGCCGGCTCCGACGCGTACCGGGCCGAGCTGCAGGCCATCCGCGCCGCGCAGGCCAGCCTGACGGCGGCGCAGCGCCGGTCGGTGGAGCACTGGAGCGGAGGGGGCGTGCTGCGCTGGAACCAGGTGACCCGCGAGCTGGTGGCCCGCTTCAACCTTCCGCCCGCGCCGCGCGCCGACGGCACCTACCCGGTGCCCGACCCCGAGAACCCGTTCGCCGACCCGCAGTTCCCCTTCGCCAACCCCCCGTACGCGGCGCGCGCCTACAGCTACGTCAGCGTGGCCCAGTACGAGGCGCTCAAGTCGGCGTGGTACTGGAAGTACCGGTACAACCGGCCCTCCCCCGCCCGCGTGGACCCCGGCATCCGGGCGCTGGTGCCCGTCGGGAGCCTGCCGGCCTATCCGTCCGAGGACGCGGTGCTGTCGGCCGTCACGGCCGAGGTGCTGAAGGCGCTCTTCCCGGCGGCGGTGGAGGAGATCACGCGCCAGGCGGCGGAGCAGCGCGAGGCGGCGCTGCTCTCGGGGAAGGCGTCGCCCAGCGACGTGGCCGCGGGACTGGCGCTGGGGAAGGCCGTCGCCGCGGCGGTGCTGGCGCGGGCGGCGGCCGACGGGGCGAGGAGCGCCGCCGGCACCCCCGCCGAGTGGAAGGCGCTGGAAGATGCGGCGGCGGCCCGGGGCGAGGTTCCCTGGCGCAGCCAGGAAAGCCCGGCCCGGCCGCCGATGCTCCCCGGCTTCGGCCGGGTGCGGACCTGGACCATGACGGCCGAGGAGGCGGCCGCCGAGCAGCCGCCGGCGCCTCCCTCCACGTCGTCGGAGCAGATGCGGACCGAGCTGGCCGAGGTCAGACGCACGGTGGACCACCTGACGCGCCACCAGCTCGCGGTCGCCCTGCGGTGGAACGACGGCGCCGGGACGTACACGCCGTCGGGGCACTGGAACGACATCGCGGCCGAGCATGTCCGTGACGCGCGGATGAGCGAGGTCCGCGCGGCCCGCACCTTCGCGCTGCTCAACATGGCCATGCACGACGCCGCGGTGGGGTGCTGGAGCGTGAAGTACCGGTACTTCAACCCCCGGCCGCACCAACTCGACCCGGCGATCCGCACGGTGGTGGGGCTTCCCAACTTCCCCTCCTATCCGTCGGGGCACTCGACCTTCTCGGCCACCGCGGCGGAGGTGCTGTCTTACGTCTTCCCCGACGCCGCGGCCGAGTTTCACGCCCTGGCGGACGAGGCCGGCATCTCGCGCCTCTACGGGGGGATCCACTACCGGAGCGACATCGAGCGCGGCAAGGAGCACGGCGCGAGGGTGGGCGCCTATGCGGTACGCCTCGCGCGCGGCGACGGCGCCGACGCGGGGCGCACGGTTTCTCCAGCTCCGTAGTCCCGATACGAGTCTTTGTCCAGGTCGCGACCGCCCCTGCGGAAGGAATGGCTGCCGATGATCGTGCACTCCCTGTTCTTCGCCCAGTACCGCGACTTCGCCGGCGCCGGCGAGCTGTCCGTGGAGCTGCCGGAGGGGGCGAGCGTGGCCGACCTCGTCCGGCGCCTGCGCACGGCCGGCAGCGGCCTGTCGAAGCTCCCCGCATCTCCCGTGGTGGCGGTGAACATGGCCTGCGTGCCGGGCGACACCCCGCTCCGCGACGGCGACGAGGTGGCGTTCATCCCCCCGGTGGCCGGGGGGTGAGCTGCATTGGAGGAAGGAATGTCATTCCGAAGGCGCTGCGCCGCCCTCTCCTCCCATGCCGAAGCCGTGGCGCCTGAGGAATCTGTGGCCGGCTCCCGAGCCACAGGCCGCCTGTCGCTCGGACGCATGCCACAGATTCCTCGGGCGCCGCCTGGCGTCAGCGCGTTCGACGCGTTCGGTTCCTCCGTTACCTCCGTTTCCTCCGTGTGAGTCATTCTTTGAGGATGTCGGAATGCATACTGAATCCTCGGGATATGTATCACACGCGAAAAAACTCCGCCCGGCGCGCGGATGCGTGCCGGGCGGAGCTCTTCACCGCCGGGTCCAGACCGGCGCGGAGGGAGGCTACGGGCGCTTCAGCCACACGTTGTACGTGCCGCTGCCGCTGTACGAGCGCACTTCCCACCAGTAGTAGCCGGGGGTGCCGCTGTACGATACCGTCTCGGTGCTGCCGGTCGTGGTGCCGCTGGCCACCGCCACCCAGGTGGTGCCGTCCCACCGGTACAGGTACAGGTCGAAGTCCGTTCCCGCGGGGCCCTGCAGCCACCCCTGGTGCATGCCCGACACGGTGCTGACGTAGTAGTTGCCGTCCGGCTGGTACGACGAGCCGCCGCTGCTCAGCGTGCCGGTGTACTGCATGCAGTCCGTGCAGGGCGCCGTGTTGCCGGTACCACCGCCGCTGCCGCCGCCGCTGCCCGTGGTCAGCAGCGAGAACAGCAGGCGGTTGGGCGAGCCGGTGCCCCCGTTCGTGACCACGCCCGTGGTGGCCGTGGAGAGGATGGCGCTGGTCACCGCGGCCGGGGTGGCCGTCGGGTTGCCCTGCAGGTACAGCGCGGCCACGCCGGCCACGTGCGGGCTGGCCATCGAGGTGCCGTTGAGGGTGTTGTTGGCCGTGGTCGACGTGTACCAGGTGGAGGTGATGCTGCTCCCCGGCGCGAAGAGGTCGACACAGCTGCCGTAGTTCGAGTAGGCGGCGCGCGCGTCGGTGTTGGTGGTGGCGCCCACCGTGATGGCCGACGGGGCTCGCGCCGGGCTCTTGGTGCAGGCGTCCACCCCCTCGTTGCCCGCGGCCACGACCGCCGTCACACCCACGCTCACCATGTGCGCCAGGGCGTCGTCCACCGCCTGGCTGGCATCGGCGCCCAGCGACATGTTGGCCACCGCGGGGAGCACGCGGTTGTTGGCGACCCAGTCCAGCCCCGCGATCACGCTCGAGTTGGTGCCGTTCCCCGCGCAGTCCAGCACGCGCACCCCGATCAGCGTCACGCCCTTGGCCACGCCGTAGGCGGCGGAGCCGAGGGTGCCCGCCACGTGCGTCCCGTGGCCGTTGCAGTCCTGCCCGCTGCCGCCGAAGGCGTCGTAGCCGATGGAGGCGCGCCCGCCGAACTGCGTGTGGCTGGTGAGGATGCCCGTGTCGATCACGTAGGCCCGCACCCCCGCGCCCGTGGGCGTGTAGGTGTAGGTGCCGTCCAGCGGCAGCGCGCGCTGGTCGATGCGGTCCAGCCCCCAGGTGGCGCCGCTCTGCGCGGTGCTGGCGTGCACCACCGCGTCTTCCTCGATGTACGCCACGCTCCGGTCGCGGCGCAGCGTGTTCACCTGCGCCGCCGACAGCTCCGCCGCGAAGCCGTCCACCGTGCTGGTGTAGAAGTGGTGGACCTGCGCGCCTACCGAGTGGGCCAGCGCCTGCGGCGCGGTGCCGTCCTTCAGCACCACAATGTACGAGCCTTCCACCGCCATCCCGGGGGCGGCCCGGTAGAGCGGCGCCAGCTCCTGCGAGCTCTCCCCGGGCGTGCGGGCCGAGGTGGGCTGGTCGGTGGAGCAGGCGGCGGCCGCGAAGGCCAGCGCCGCCAGGGCGAAGAGGGTAGTGCTACGCATGATAGGAACGTCCTCGCGCAATGAGGTACGGGCGCCCGGCCCAATGCCGGGTGCCTGAGATGCCGTCCGGAGCGAAACGTCGGCGACAACGGCAAAAGCACGGTGGCCCCGCTTCCCGGACGGCGAAGCGGACCTGCGTGTATGCCTGTGTGGAGTGGGGTGTACCAGAGCACGGGGGCACGCCCAGAGCAGGACGATGCCTAAACCGTTGCCTTATATATAGTTAAATATGTTGGGGAGGGAAAGGGGTCGCGAGATTTTGGGTGCGTGCGCCGGGATGGCGCACTAGGGACGGTGGGGTCTCGCACGCGGACGAGATCGCCCGCGACTGCGGCGAGCACGGCACTTGGCTGCACGTGGACGGCGCCTACGGCGCACCCGCCGTCCTCACCGCGGCGCACCACTCCACCAGCGCGCACGATGTGATCGGCTGCATTCGTGTAGCTCACAGCGTAACCCACAACGAAACGGCCCCGCGATCCATGAGGATCGCGGGGCCATAAATCGTTGCAGCTCAACAGCAGGCGGAGGAACGCGAACCCCAAGGGCTTGCTCCCGCCGCATTGAGGGCGGAGGTACCACCCTGCTCTCAGCCTCGCTGTAAACATAATTCCAGACCTATTGTGCAGGATGGTGACTAACATTTATTCTTCTCCACCGCACTGCGGATATCTTCATGGAAGGTATAGCAAGCTATTCACACTGGGGGCTCAACCACAGCGTAGATGATCTCATTAGCCTTACCCTGTGTGATGTTCCGCACGTTGAATTCGCAGGCACTGGCGGGGCGAATCAGTCGAAATTTGAAGCGGCCGGCTGCGAACGCCCGGCCGTTCGAGCCGGCGGCGCGAGCGCGCGGCCGGATTCTCTCCCCACACCCAAGGAGGGGCACCATGCCGGGCAAGATGAAGCTGCAGTTGGACGGGCTGAAGGTGGAGTCGTTCGAGGCCGACACGCAGACGTACGGAAGCGGCACCGTGCGCGGCGCGGAGCTGTTCGCCAGTATCGACGGCACGTGCGTTGATTACACCTGCCGCAACTATGGCACCTGCCGCGTGGGCGCGAGTGGGTGCAATACCGTACCCTGACTCGAGACGACCGGACGCCGCGGCCGGGTTCCTCGGCCTCGACCGCCTGCAGTTGAAGGCAGGCTGACGACGGTACCCAGCAAACACGAAGGCCCCGCTGCCCGAGAGGGTAGCGGGGCCTAAGTCGTTGCAACGCAACAGCGGAGGCGGAGGGACTCGAACCCCCAAGGGCTTGCGCCCGCCGCGTTTCGAGTGCCTGGGCTCCGCGTCCGCAGTGGGGCGTATTCGGGAGAAATCAGCCGTTTGCGCGGTTTTCAACGTCCGAGCGGCTGTGGTTGAATCCACGGAAGGACGCGGGAATCCGTATCGGGACGGTTGCACACTACACCAAGTGTGACACCGGACGAGCGGCCTGCCGGTCCGCCACACCCTACGCTACACCAAATCGGTTACCCCGCTCAAGCTCCACGCCTGATCACCCGGTTCAATTCAATTCTTTCGTCCCCGCTGCGTCGGCGCGGGGTGTTTCCCTTCCATTGGTCGCCGGTGGTCAGGCCGACTTCAGCACTGACGCGGGGCTCACACGCGATGCGCGAGCCGCGGGGATCAGCGTCGCGGCGGCGATTACGAACGTGAAGAAGCCGGTCGCCACCGCGAACACGGGCAGCCCCGCACTCGCCACGCCGGGAACTGCGGCCGCAAGCACGCGGTTAGCCGCCGTGCCGCCCAGTAGGCCCACGACCGCACCCGTCACCACAACACCCAGCGCGCCCCGGGAGACGAGCACCAGCAGGTCGGCCGGGCGGGCGCCCAGCGCCGCACGGACCGCCAGCTCTCCCAAGCGCTGGCTGGCGCCGTACGCCACCACACCGTACAGCCCGATCGCGGCCAAACAGAGCGCCAGGCCGGTGAGCGCGACGAGCACGGCCACGTACCAGCGAAGCGGGTCCAGGTAGGTTGCGAGCGCGCTCTCCACCGTGCGGAGCTGGAACGCGAGTTGCCCCTCGCCGGCACCGTCCAGCGCGCGGCGCAGCGCGGGCAGCAGGATGGCGCCCGGCGTGCCACGCACCAGCACCGACGCTCCCGGCCCGCTCACTTCGCGCGCCACGTACAGGCCTCCCGGCACCACGACATCGCCCTCCATGGGAGGGGGGGAAAGCTCCACGTGCGCAGCGACCCCCACCACCTCGCCGCTTGGTGCGGCCGGCGAGCTACCTAGGCGCACCCGGCGGCCCAGCGGATTGGCAGTGCCCCACAGCCTGTGGGCCAGTAGCTCGTCAACGATCACTGGATTGGCGCCAGCAGCGTCGCCAGCAGCGAAGTCGCGCCCGTGCACGATGCGGACGCCGGCAGTACGTAAGTAGTCAGGCGTGACCGCCAAGCACACACACTCCGCCTGCAGCCCGACTGCGCCGTCGACCGTCACCGCACCCACGCCCAAGCGCTCGCTGGTCGCGATTGCCAGCACACCGGGCACGGCGCGGAGCGCGTCGACCAGCCGCACGGCGGAGGCGTCCGCCGAATCAGTATTGGTCACGGGACCGGCACCGGGCACGCGCAGCGGAACGACGTACAGGTTACGCACGTTTACCTGTGGCCGCCAAAGCAGCAAGCGCGAGATGCCACTCACCAGCGCGACTAGGTTCACCAGCAGAATGAGGGACACGGCCATCTGTGCGCCGGCCACCAGGTTGCCCCCGCGCTGGCCCGCCGCGCGCCCGCCAGCCCTTGGTGCGCCGTCCTTCAGCACCGCGGCCACGCTCACACGGGCAACGTGGAAGAGCGGCGCCATGTTGCAGAGCAGCACCAGCACGAGCGCACTGGCCACCCCAAACACCACCCCGCGCACATTCAGCACGCCCAACTGCAGGTTGTCGAGCGCGCCGAGTGGAGAGGTGGCTACGATCACCCGGAGCACAGCCATGGCTACCACCGTACCCAGCACGGTGGCGGCCACCGCCATCGTTCCACCCTCCACCAAGAGCGGCAGCACCAGTTGCGTGCGAGAAGCGCCGAGCGCCGCCCGGATGGCCGTCTCGTGTCGGCGCGAAAGCGCGCGCACCAGCGTGAGCTTGGACACATTCGCGCAGGTGATGAGGACCACGCACAGCACTACCCCCTGCAGTAGATAGAAGAACGACGCATCGGAAGGCCGACGCACCATGTCGAACGCCTCTAGGCTGGCCCCGCGGCGAAGCTCGGGGTCGGCGCGCTCCGAGTTGAGGCGCGCCACAAGCACCCGCGCCTCGGCGCGCATCTGCGCCTCGCTCACGCCTGCGCGCAGCCGCCCCACCATGCTGAGCGTGTAGTCGGCCGCGCCGCCGACACCGGGCTCGAGAGGGACCCAGAAGGCACTCCCCTCGCTGGGAAACCAGAAGCCGGCGGGCATCACCCCCACCACCACGTACGGCTGGCGACCGATGCGCTGCGTGCTGCCCACCGCGTCGCGGCGACCGCCGAAGCGGCGTTGCCACATCGCGTAGCTGATCATCACCGAGCGCGAACCCGGCTCGGTCTCCTCAAGCCCGCGACCCAGCACCGGTTTCACACCCAGCACCTGAAAGAGGTTGGCCGAGACCTCGAAACCGTTCAGGCTCGGGGCGTCGTCGGCGTGCAGCGCCAAGCGCTCGGCCAACCCCGCACGGTATGCCGCCAAGCCCGAGAATCCGCGAGCCATGGCGGCCACGGCCGCGTACTCGCCCGGCGAGACCAACTCGCGCTGCGGGCTGCGGCGGTAGTCCTGGAACCCATACAGCCGCCCCGGCTCCGCGTACGGCGCGGGTCGCAGCAGCACCGCCTCGACAAAGCTGAAGATGGAGGTGTTCAGCGCCACCGCCAGCGCTAGCGACAGGCCGGCCGACGCGGCGTAGCCGGGGCTGCGGCGCAGCGCGCGGAGCGCGTGGCGGAGTACAATCATTTGGAAGCCCCCGGTGCGCAGGCGGCGGAGCACCGGCTGGCCGCCGAGGGGTAGGCTGTGCCGGACGGCGCCACCAGCACGTGAGTGGTCCCGTCGCGGTCCTGGCTGAGCACGGCGATGCGCTCACCCCCGTCCGACGCCACGGCCACCGCACGGCCCCGCACGTCGAGAGAGCGAAGCACGCGGCCGCGTCGATCGAACACCTCGAGCGCGGAATGCGGGTAGTAGTTGACGTAGCGGTCGCCTTTGGGGCCGACTAGAGCCATCGTCCAGTCGCGGTAGCGAATCCCGGCGAAGAGCGAGTCACCGACCACCGCCAGCCCGGCGACGTTGGGCTGGTAGGTGAACCAGTTGCCTCGCCACCCGCCCGGGTTTCCGCGGGGCGGGGAGTCCACGCGCACACGCGGCTCGGCGCCGCGGTAGCTCACGGCCAGAAGGATCGGCGCTCCGACGGGTGTGCCGCGGCGGTCGAAACCCCGCACCGTGGCGTCGCCCTGCGTGAGCACCCACACGGTGTCGCGAGCCAGGGCTAAGTAGGTGCGGTTCAGCACGCGACGGGCGACGGTGCTGGCATAAGGAACGGGCTCTCCGAACGCACCCGCCGGGCGGCCGGCGGTGTCCCAGGCGCGCACCAGGCGCTCGCGACTCCACTCCACGGGAGAGAGGTACGGACCCGCGGTGTGGCCGGAGCCGAGCCACGAGTCGTACCAGCGGCCGTCGGGCGCCAGGGCGAAATCCCCCAGGTAGAGGTCGAATTGTGGCGTGTGCGGAGCAGATGCCGCGCTACGGACTCTGCCGTCGGCAGCGAGCACCCATACTTTGCCCTCCTCTCGGTCGGCCACCAGCAGGCTCCCTCCACCCGGCGCGCAGCGGACGATCGAGAGCGCGTCGAAGCGCGTGCCAGATCCAGCGGGCCCGTTCAGCGTATTTAGCAGGCGACCATCAGCGGCGAAGAAGAGCAACCTCTGCTCCCTGCGGTCGGCCACCACCAGGCGGTCGCCCAGCCAGCAGAGCGAGCCGACTTTCCCGAGAAGGGTGTCGTTGCCGGGGAGCGCATCGGCAAGGTCTGTCCAGAGGGCGGGCCCGGGCGACACCGGATGGCTCGGCCTGCGCCCGACGCCACCGTCCAGCGCGCGCGTCAAGTCGGGGTTCCTCCCCACAGCGGGCAATGCGTAGCGCGCCATCCTGAGGCCCTGCGCCAGCATAAGCAGCGCGTGGCCCTGCATGAGCAACGCGGCCGCCAGAACTGCCAACCCAAAGCGGGCTAGGCGCTTGATCGTATCCCGGCGCATGTCAACACCGCCGGCGGAGCTCGTTCTGGTCCTCGGCGCCGCTGAATGCGCCCCAGAACTTCACGCGGCCGTCGCCGCCTACCAGGATGTACACGGGCACGGCCGTGGTCTTCAGGCGCCGAGGCGCGTCGGGGTCGTAGCGCACAGGCATCCCCGTCACAACATCGGCCTCGAAGTCGCGGGCCTTGTCGTCATCGAAGGCCGAGATCCACACCACGGGAATTCGGTCTTGGTGGTTCGTGGCCGCTGCCTCGCGCCGGGCGGCGGTGTGGCAGTGGGGGCAGTCGGGATGGAACACCACCAGCAGGCGACATCCGGTGGGAAGCAGCGCGGTGGCGGTCGGTGGCGCGGCACCGCCGGGGTGCGAAAGCGGCCGCAGGTTCAACACGGGAAGGGCGCTTCCGATCGCCAGCCGCGAAGCGGGTTTCGCCTCCAACTCGCCCTGCTCGCCCTTGAGGTACTGGAATCCAAGGTTGCCGGCCGTTACCACGAACAATACGAGGTACACGGCGAGTTCCAGCCGATTGGGCTGTTTCATGGGGGTGCCCTGCGGGTTTAGGCGGTGGAACGGATGCCCTGAACGGGGCGCAAAACCCGGCCGCCGGGGAGCCCTGGCGCCCCCGCGGCGGCGGGTGAAGGATCAGGTCTCGTTCGCCTGCGGGCAGTCGCAGTTCCAGAACCAGCAGCCCTCGCAGGTTATGCTCGTCAGCTTGCCACTGCCGTCGAAGGTCTTGCTCGAAACCTCCCAGTTAGCGTGGGCAGGCGCTGCGGCAATCGCCATGTTGACGCCCACGAAGAGGGCCAGGAGAATGTTGCGCTTGATGTTCTTCATCGGAGTTCCCTTGGGTGATGGGTGTGTCTGCTTGTGGATGCGGAAGTGTCCGCAGGGGGTGAGAGGCTGCCAGGGCCCGCTCGGCAAACGTTCTCCGGAGAACGTCTGGAAACGATAGTCTTGTTTATCCCAACCTGTCAAGGATGGTGATGGCACTAAATGGCCGAGCTCAAAAAGAGGATTCGTGGGATGGCCGCGTTCGATGCAACGCCCTGCACCACGCCGGGAAGGGTTCGCATGTATCTATCTATCTATCTATCTATTCTGCACCCACAACGAAAACGGCTCCGCGATCCGTGGGGACCGCGGGGCCGTAACCCGTTGCAACGCAACAGCGGAGGCGGAGGGACTCGAACCCCCGAGGGCTTGCGCCCGCCGCATTCGAGTGCTCGGGACTTTGCGACGTTAGAGGACGATAGCGTACCTGCTCCCTCCGTTCTCTGCAGTTTCTGCTTGGGATCGCCGGCGCCGTTCAGAACTCCCAGCTCACTCCGAAGCTGGGGACGAACGGGAACATCTCGTCGTAGCCCTGGCCGAGCCGGACCTGTCCGTCGCGTACCTCCGCGAAGGGGTCGATGGCCCGGGCGTTCGCGCGGTTGTACAGGTTGAAGAGGTCGAGATAGGCCTGGACGCGCCCGCCCCGGCGCGCCCATTCGCGGCTGATGCGCGCATCCAGGCGGTGGTAGGCCGGAAGGCGGATGGAGTTCAGCGCGCCCCAGCTGCGGGTGACGACGACCTCTCCGGTCGGCAGGGTGGCGGCGGACTGCTGGAGCGGCGAGGCCGGCCAGCCGGTGTGGTACTGCCACGCCATGCTCAGCCGCCACCCCGGCCGCGGCCGCCACGCAAGGTCCAGCGCCAGCGCGTGCCGCTGGTCCAGCGCCCGCGGTACCCAGCGGCCCGACGAGTCCTGGTCCTCGGCGCGCGAGAGGGTGTAGCTCGCCGACCAGGCCAGGCGCCGCCCCGACTCGCGACGCGCCTGCACCTCCACCCCCTCCGCCCGCCCGCGCACCGGCGCGAAGCGCACGCGGTCGTCGAGGGCTTCGGGGAAGACGTCGGTGATGGGGTTCCCCACGTTCAGCCAGCGCGGGCGGACGTGGCTCAGCAGGCGCTGGTAGGCCTCTACACGCACCGTCACCGCGTTTCCGGCCGCGCGCTCGATGCCCACCACCCGGTGCTCCGCCCACTCCGCGGGAAAGAACGTCTCCACCCCGTCCTGCACCTGCAGCTGGTGAAGCCCCTGCGCCTGCGCGTAGCGTCCCCACGCGGCGCGCAGCCGCGTGTTCGCGTCGAGCTGCAGGGCGGCGCTGACGCGCGGCGCGGCGTGGCGTTCGTCGGTGGCCGGGTCCAGGTCGTAGCGCACCCCGCCTTCCACCGTGAGCGGCGGCGCCGGGCGAAGACGGAGCGCCGCGTATCCCCCGAGCGCCGTGCCGGCGGGAGAGGCGTCGACGGCCGTGGTGTCCAATCCCCCATCGGTCCGCTGCGCGCGGAAGTAGTCGTAGTCCGCCGCGTCGCGCCGGGCCTCGGCGCCCCATTTCAGCAGCGCGGAAGCGGAGAGATCGAACGTGGCGTCGTGCCGGATCCCCCAGGTGCGCAGCGTGCGCCGGTCGTCGACCCGGAGGTCGGGCTCGCTCGCGGTGCCGTCGCCGGTCTCGCCCGCGCGCGTCCAGTCGAGCCCGGCCGCGGAGACGACGGTGCGGGCGGAAAGGCGCTCGCCCCGTACGGTCCACGTGAGCCAGCCGTAGCTGCTGCCGTACCGGCTGCGCAGGGCGGGGTCGCCCGGCTCGTCGCGGAAGCGGAGGCGGTCGCGGGCCAGCAGCGCGTGCGCGGCGAGCGTGTGGCCGGGCGCGAGGTCGTACTCGACCTTGGCCAGCGCGTCGTAGTAGACGGGGGAGATCTCGCCCTTGTCGCTGCTCCGCGCGTGTGACAGGTCGAGCGCCAGGTCCAGGAAGCCGCGCCGCGCGGAGCCCACCCATCGCCCCCGCCCCCCCGCCCAGCTCCCCGCCGACATCGCCCGCAGGTTGGTGAGCGACACCCCCAGCGTGGTGCGCGCCGGCCCCGGTACGGGCGACACCGTGCGCATGTCGAACACGCCGGTGAGCCGGTCGCCGTACTCGGCGCCGAACCCGCCGGTGATCAGGTCGATGCCGCGGACCGCCGAGACGTCGACGATGGAGAGGGCGCCGTCGAAGTCCTTGACGTGGAAGGGTTCCAGGAGCTGCACGCCGTCCAGCATCACGAACAGCTCGTCGTTGCCGCCCCCGCGCACCCGGAAGGCGGCGGAGAGGTCGGTCGCGGCCACGCCGGGGATGCGGCTCACCGCGCGGAACACGTCTTCGCCGATCTGCGGACGCGTCTCCAGGTCCTCGCGCGTGAGGGTGCGCGGCGCGTCGGCCCGGTGGTCCATCACCCCGAAGTAGCTGGGCGTCACCACCACCTGTGCCAGCGGGATCATCCCCGTCCTGAGCGTCACCTCCACGCGGCCGGCGGCGCCGGGCGCCACCTCGACCTCGGCGCGCGCCGGCTGGTAGCCGAGCCGGCGCACCTCCAGCGCGTACCGCCCGGGCGCCAGGCCGCCCAGCGCGAACCGGCCGTCCTCCGCGGTCACGGTGGACCGCGCCGCGGCCGACACCCGGGCCCCGGCCACGGCCTCGCCTGCGTCGCCGCGGACGATCCCGGCCACGCTCCCCGTTTGTGATACCCGCGGCTCGGCGCGGAGCACGGCCTGTCCGCGCGGCGAGACCAGGAGCCGCAGCCCGGAGCCGCGCAGGACCGCGAGCAGCGCGTCCGCCGCGCGCAGCCCGGCGACCCGGCTGGTGACCGGCCGGTCCAGGCCGGGAAGGTCGGGGTCGAACACCACGCCCACCGACGCCTCCGCCAGGATGTGGCGGACGGCGTCGCCCACCGTGCCGCCCCGCACCTCGCCGCGGACGACGCGCGCCAGCCCGGCGACGCCGTTGCCGCTCGCATCGAGCGGCGCCCATGCGGCGCCGGCGGGCGAGGGGGCGGAACTGGACTGCGGGCGGGCGGGAAGCGGGCTCACGGCGAGGAGGAGCGCTGCCGCGAGAATCCGGGCGGAGTGGTGGGTGGTCATGGCCGTGTGCGGGAGGAAGGGGAGATGAGGATGGTGCCTCCCGTGCGGCTCCAGCGGGCGCCGAGGGAGAGAGTGACCGCGTCGAGCACCTCGTCGAGGGGTGCGCGCGGGAGGGTGAGGGTGAGGTGCCGCCGCGCCAAGGCGGGGTCCGCCACGCGCACCTGCACGCCGTACCAGCGTTCCAGCTCCCGCGCGACCTCGGCGAGCTCCGCGCGGTCGAACTCCAGGCGTCCTTCCCGCCACCCCGCGTAGCGCGCGGGATCGACGCCCCGCTGCCGGGCAGCCGGCCTGCCGGGTGCCGCGAGGCCCAGGTCGCCGCGAACCAGGACGACGCCGGTGTCCGCGCCGGCCGCCGCGGAGCGCAGCCGCACCCGTCCGCTCTCCACCACCACGCGCACGGGCTCGCCACGGTAGCCGCGGACGTCGAACCGGGTGCCGAGCACGCGGGTGAGCGCGCCGCCGGAGCGCACGGTGAAGGGCCGCCTGGCGTCGTGCGCCACCTCGAAGAACGCCTCGCCGTCGAGCACCACCTCGCGCGCGCTGCCCCGGAAGCGGCGCGGATGCTCCAGCCGGCTGGCCGCGCCGAGGGTGATGCGCGTGCCGTCATCCAGCCGCAGCGAGCGCGTGGCGCCCGCCGCGGTCGCGACGGCGACCATCGGCTCCGGGGACGGCGCGGCCAGCCGCCAGATCCCGGCGCCGCCGGCCAGCACCGCCGCGACGGCCGCGGCGCGGAGCAGGGGAGCGCGGCGGCGCCCCGCCCACACCGGCGCGGGCCGGCCGGTCGCCATCGGCCCGGCCGCGGCGATGCGGGCGGAGAGGCTCTCCCACGCCTGGTCGGTGCGGCCGTCGCTGGCGGCGTCCGCGCCGGGGCCGCGGAGCGCGCGGAGCATCGCCAGGTGCTCCGGTGCCGCGGCCAGCCAGCGCTCCACGCGCGCGGCGGCCTCGGGCGAGGCCTCGCCGGCGAGGTAGCGGTCCAGCAGCGTCCAGTCGATGGGCTCGTTCACGGCGGCATCCCCGGTGGGCGTTCAGGAGGTGAGACAATCGAAACGAAAAAACCCCCACACCGGGAGGACGGATGGGGGTGCGCGGGTTCGTCTCGGGGGTCGACGATCACCTCCGCCGAGAGACGCGAGACTGGATGAACCCGACGACGTTCAGCGCGTCTGGAGCGACGACGTTCGGAATCCGCTCCCCGGTCTCAGTCGTCGAAGTCGCCGAGGGTGGCGCGAAGGGCCTTCAGCGCGCGGCCGAGCTGGTTCTCGACGCCCTTGACGGAGATGCCCATCACCTCGGCGATCTCACCGTGGCGCAGCCCGTGGCGCCAGCGCAGCTCCACCACCATTCGCGCCCGCTCCGGCAAACGTGACACGGCCCGTGCGACCGCCGCCGCGGCCTCCGATTCGGCCGCGGCGCGATCGGGTGCCGGGGATGGATCGGAGGGGTCGCCCTCTCGCCGCAGCCGGGCGAGCCACCCGCGTTCCCGGCTCACGCGCTTCAGGTGATTGAGGGCGCGGTTGCGGACCGCGCCGAAGAGGTATGCGCGCAGGGTGGCGCGCAGCTCCCAGGCGGCGCGGCCGCGCCAGAGCTCGAAGAACACGTCCTGCACCAGCTCTTCGGCGACCGCCGCGTCGCGCACGTACCCCTCGGCGAAGCGGCAGAGCCCGGCGTGGTGCTCGCGGAAGAGCGCCTCGAACGCGCCGGCGTCGCCGCGTCGAATGCGCTGGGCCAGCTCGCGGTCCTCCCGCGGCGGCGGAAGTCGCTCGGTCACGGACGTGTCACGTGCGGTGGGAACGGCATGGCAGAATGTATATTCGCCATGCTGTCCCAAATGCTACCCAATGGATCGCTGGATCACGAGCAGACCGTCGGAGAGAGCGCGGAACTCCCTGGAAGAGGGGAGACGATCGCCGTTTGGCCGAGCGCACCCAAAACCAACGAAAACGGCCCCGCCGCTCGACTGAGCGACGGGGCCATAAATCGCATTGTGGACCGAGAGCAGTCGTAGCGAGTGGGAAGGCGGAGGAGGAGAAACATCGAAGCAGGTTTTGACCTGAGGCCCATGGGAAGCTTCCTCGCTTTGGCAACCAACTGCCGTATCTTTCCGTGTACCACACGCATGACTTCCATCACCCCGTGAGGAGCCGCAGGGATGCCGAGCGTTTTTCTCAGCCACACGAGAGTCGATAAGCCCTTCGTCGAAAAGCTTGCGGATCATCTGAAGAAGCTTGGCGTGAACGTGTGGTTCGACAAATGGGAGATCAGAGTCGGGGAGTCCATCACATGGAAGATCAACGACGGGATCCGCGAAAACGAGTTCCTGGCCATAGTCCTTTCACCGGATGCACTTCGGTCGGAGTGGGTGAAGACGGAGCTCAGCGCCGCCTGGATCAGGCAGATGAATACCCGGAGAGTGGGCGTGCTGCCCATTCTCCTCAGAGATTGCGAGATCCCTCTGCTTCTCGCCGACCGGAGATACGCCGACTTCAGAACCGACTTCGATGAGGGTATCTCCCAGCTCGCGGGGGCGCTGGGCATTCGCGAAAGCCGGCTCATGTCCGAGGAGAACTGGCGACGATTCGCAGTCAAAAGAGCCCCCGGCTGGCAGAAGTTCCGTCAGGCCGAGTTCGAACGGTTGGTGACGGTGTTGGTCGACAGGGCCGTGGAGTACAACTGGTCGACGTGGGTTGGCGGGCGGGCGAATCCCTTCTCCATTACGCTTTCCGGCTTCGTCGGCCAGGGGCGGAGCGCTTCCGTGTCGCTGAAGCTCAGCGGGAAGACGCTTGCATACATGGCCACCCTCCAGGACGAGTACAACCCGAACCACCTGAGGGCCGGTGACTTCGACCTGTACGTCGGGAACACGACGAACGAGTGCGAGGAATTCGTGTGGCGACATATGGAGGACTTCCGGCGGGCCCACGGTGATCCCACAGGCAAGCCGCATCACTTCGTAGAGAGGTTCACGTCTCACATCGACGCAGCATCCTTTGCGCATCAGATGCTGAGCGAGCTTTCTTGGTACAAGGGAGAAAAACGCCTCAGATAAGCGATCTTGTTGGCGGGTCTTTCCAGCCGGAGTGCTGCGAGTTGCGAAGATGGAGTCGGGCGTGTAACCCACAACGAAAACGGCCCCGCCGCTCGACTGAGCGACGGGGCCGTAACTCGTTGCACTGCAACAGCGGAGGCGGAGGGACTCGAACCCCCAAGGGCTTGCGCCCGCCGCATTTCGAGTGCGGTGCCTTACCAGTTAGACTACGCCTCCAAACCGACTCCAGTCGGGACGGCCGGATTTGAACCGGCGACCCCTCGCTCCCGAAGCGAGTGCTCTACCGGGCTGAGCCACGTCCCGAAAAACCTGCGCCCGGACTACCCGTCTGTTCCTGCACCGGCGAGCGGACCGGGTGGGATTCGAACCCACGAGGGCTGTTAACCCCACACGATTTCCAATCGTGCTCCTTAAGCCGCTCGGACACCGGTCCCAGCTGGAGCGGAGAGGGCGGGATTCGAACCCGCGTCTGCCTTTTGGGCAGGACGGTTTAGCAAACCGTTGGTTTTAGCCACTCACCCACCTCTCCAAACCGAGCCTGCAAGTTGCCCCCCCAGGGCTCGAACCTGGACTTTCCTGATCCAGAGTCAGGCGTGTTGCCAATTACACCAGGGGGCAATCAACCGAAGTTTTCAATCAGAGCGGGAGACGGGGCTCGAACCCGCGACCCTCAGCTTGGGAAGCTGATGCTCTGCCAACTGAGCTACTCCCGCGCTCTTTCCGTGCGGCGAAATCTAACCGTACCGCCGCCGCTTGACCAGAGCCACCGGTCGGATTTGAACCGACGACCGCTCGATTACGAATCGAGTGCTCTACCCCTGAGCTACGGTGGCGCGGTGTGGGTTCCAGTGGAGCCGACCGGGATCGAACCGGTGACCTCTGCAGTGCGATTGCAGCGCTCTCCCAGCTGAGCTACGGCCCCAAATGCTTCGCGCGAGTGGGCGGTACAAGACTCGAACTTGTGACCTCCACGATGTCAACGTGGCGCTCTAACCAACTGAGCTAACCGCCCGGGCAGTGGTGGGGGTAGGATTCGAACCTACGTAGGGCTGTGCCCGGCAGATTTACAGTCTGCTGCCATTAGCCACTCGGCCACCCCACCGAACTTCCACGTACCGTCCCTGCGAGTGGAGCCGAGGGGAATCGAACCCCTGACCTCTTGAATGCCATTCAAGCGCTCTCCCAACTGAGCTACGGCCCCAGATACCGACCCGTGTTTTCAAACCGACCGGCGCCGCTGGCGCCTGGAGCGGGGCCGACGGGACTCGAACCCGCGACCTCCGGAGTGACAGTCCGGCACTCTAACCGACTGAGCTACGGCCCCTTGTACCACCTCGCGGAAGACGCATCTTCCGGTCCTGCAAGAGCGGGCAACCGGGCTCGAACCGGCGACCTCAACCTTGGCAAGGTTGCGCTCTACCAACTGAGCTATGCCCGCAATTCCCGCCCGGGGACGGATCCCCGTTCCAGCGCTCCCACGGGGAATCGAACCCCGCTCTCCACCTTGAAAGAGTGGCGTCCTGACCGATAGACGATGGGAGCGACTCTTTCACCTCAAGCTCGCGATGGGACTCGAACCCATGACCTCTTCCTTACCAAGGAAGTGCTCTGCCGGCTGAGCTACGCGAGCACCCGTTGCCGGGCCGGTCCCGTTTTCAAGTACCGCCAGGGGGATTCGAACCCCCGTTACCGCCGTGAGAGGGCGGCGTCCTGGGCCTCTAGACGATGGCGGCGTCGAAGCACCGTTCTTCAGCAGCAGGGCAGGAGGGACTCGAACCCCCAACCGCCGGTTTTGGAGACCGGTGCTCTACCAATTGAGCTACTGCCCTACGGTCCAGCTCAAGGTGGCCAGGGAGGGAATCGAACCCCCGACACCACGATTTTCAGTCGTGTGCTCTACCAACTGAGCTACCTGGCCCTGCGCCCCCAACAAAAAGCCGCCCGGCTGCGGCGGCGGGGGTTGGGCAATAGCGGGGGCGGGATTCGAACCCGCGACCTTCGGGTTATGAGCCCGACGAGCTACCAGGCTGCTCCACCCCGCGTCAAGGACAGTGAAGATAACGGCCGAGGGCCGTTCCGTCAACCCCCGCCGGGCGTTTCGCCCGGCCCGCCGGACGCTGTCGTCCGTCCGGCGGGCCACGATTATATACGACCCCACCGCGTTTGTGAAGCCCTTGACAGAATCGGATTTTTTGCTGCCGAAACAGACTTTCGACAGCCTCGACGGAATCCGCCCAAGTGGCCGCTTTACATCCGTTTAGAAGAAATCCTCGACGGACACGATCCGGATCCAGTCTGCTCGAAATCTCCAGACGTGGGACGAAGGAGATCGGATGGAGTGCGCATCCGCTTGCTGTCGCCGCGCACCGCCACTATCGTCTGTTTCCATCTCCCTTCCCGACCGAGTCTTCCTTCAACTGCAAGCGACGCATGAACATCCTTCGACTCGCCCGCGCGGGGCTGGTGCTGGCCGCGGCGGTGACGCCGCTGGCCGCGGGCGCGCAGCGTCCCGCCTATCCCACGACGCGCACGGTGGAGCAGGCGGACGACTACCACGGCACGCGCGTGGCCGATCCGTACCGCTGGCTCGAGGACACCGACGCGCCCGAGACGCGCGCGTGGATCACCGCCCAGAACGCGCTGACGGAGCAGTACCTGGCCGCGATCCCCGAGCGCGCGCGCATCCAGGCGCGGCTGACCGAGCTGTGGAACTTCCCGCGCTGGGGCTCGCCCGCGCGGCGCAGCGGGCGGTACTTCTACTTCAAGAACACCGGGCTGCAGAACCAGTCGGTGCTTTACGTGGCGCCTTCGCCGCGGGGCGAGCCACGCGTCCTGCTCGACCCCAACACGTTGCGCGCGGACGGCACCGAGGCGCTCACCACCGCGCAGTACACCGACGACGGGCGGCTGCTGGGCTACGGCGTGGCGTCGGGGGGATCGGACTGGCAGGAGTTCCGGGTGCGCGAGGTGGACACGGGCCGCGACCTGCCCGACCGGCTGCGCTGGATCAAGTTCTCGGACATGGCGTGGACGAAGGACGGCCGTGGCTTCTTCTACGCGCGCTATCCGGAGCCGTCGGGGAACGCGCTGACCGCGGCCGTGCACGACCAGAAGCTCTACTACCACCGCATCGGCGAGCCGCAGGAGCGCGACGTGCTGGTCTACCAGCGCTCCGACGAGCCGGACTTCATCTACTACCCGCGGGTGACGGAGGACGGGCGGTACCTGGAGATCTCGGTGTCGAAGGGGAGCGACCGGCGCAACCGCATCTACGTGATGGACCTGGGCGACCCCGCGCGCCCGCGCGTGCAGGGGCAGATGGTGCGGATGCTGGACGCGTTCGACGCCGGGTACACGCCGCTGGGGAACGACGGGCCGGTGTTCTACTTCGCCACCGACAACGCGGCGCCGCGGGGGCGGGTGGTCGCGGTGGACCTGCGCGACCCGGCGCCGGCGCGCTGGCGGACGATCGTGCCCGAGGGGCCCGACGCGATCGTCGGCTCGCGGCGGGTGAACGGGAAGTTCGTGCTGTCGACGCTGCACGACGTGGCCGCGAAGCTGCGCGTCTACAACGCCGACGGAACCTCCGCGGGCGAGGTGCCGCTCCCCGGGCCGGGCGCGGTGTCGGGGCTGCAGGGGCGCTCGGGCGACCGCGAGCTCTTCTTCACCTTCGCCAGCTTCCTGTCGCCGGCGACGGTGTACCGGTACGACTTCGCCACGCGGCGGGCGGAGCCGGTGTGGCCGGTGAGGACCGGGTTCGACGCGAGCCGGTACGTGACGGAGCAGGTGTTCTACACCAGCCGCGACGGCGCACGCATCCCCATGTTCATCACCCACCGCCGCGGGATGGCGATGGACGGGAACAACCCCACGCTCCTTTACGGCTACGGGGGATTCAACTCGGCGGTGCTGCCGGCGTACTCCAGCGCGGTTGCCGTGTGGCTGGAGATGGGCGGCGTCTACGCGTCGGCCAACCTGCGCGGCGGCAACGAGTACGGCGAGGCGTGGCACCAGGCGGGGATGCTGGCCAACAAGCAGAACGTGTTCGACGACTTCATCGCCGCGGGCGAGTACCTGGTGGCGCAGAAGTACACGTCGCCTTCGAAGCTGGCGATCTCGGGCGGGTCCAACGGCGGGCTGCTGGTGGGCACGGTGCTGAACCAGCGGCCGGACCTGTTCGGCGGGGCGCTCCCCGCGGTGGGGGTGATGGACATGCTGCGCTTCAACAAGTTCACCATCGGCTGGGCGTGGGTGTCGGACTACGGCTCGCCGCAGGACCCGGCGCAGTTCCGCACGCTGTACGCGTACTCGCCGCTGCACAACATCAGGGCGGGAACGCGCTTTCCGGCGACGCTGATCACCACGGGCGACCACGACGACCGCGTGGTGCCCGGGCACTCGTTCAAGTACGCGGCGGCGATGCAGGCCGCGCAGGCGGGCGACGCGCCGGTGCTGATCCGCATCGAGACGCGCGCGGGCCACGGCGCGGGCAAGCCCACGGCGATGCAGATCGAGGAGGCGGCGGACCGGTGGGCGTTCCTCGTCCGCGCGCTGGGAATGAGGGTGGAGATGTAAGCAGTGCCGGGTTGCAGATCGGAGGGCCCGACCGCCGATGCGGCCGGGCCCTTCGTCTTCCCGATGCTGCGGTCTCAGGTCGCGGCCGGGAGCCCGGCGGAGTCTCCGTCCGCCGCCAGCGGGGGGGAATACGCGAGGGCGGCCGGGAGCGTTGCAGACGCCGGCCGTGGCGTGCTCACCTTCCGGGGCGGCGCGCTGCCGGACTCGCTAACCCAGTCGGCCAGAAGTGCGAGCGCGCCGGGATGCTCATAGGGAGCGCTGTGCGCGAGCCGCGTGACGGGTGCTTCGCTGATGGCCCTCCGATTAACCCCGGCCCAGGCCAGCGTGGCCAGCGCCCGGCGGCGTTCATCACCCATGTACGGCCACGCATCGCGGGTGGAGAACAGGTGGACCGGCCACGATCCGGGAGGTGTGGGCTCGGCGCTGACCTCGAGGAACATGTTGGTAATGCCGAAGCTACGTCCGAACGTGAGAAGCACGATGCTCAGCATGCCCACGGAAAGCAGGACCAGAACGCCGAGCACCAGTGTCAGCAGCAGGAAAACCGGAAGCACGGGAACGGCCACGAGCAATGCCGCGGCACAGGCGAGCCACTCACGGAGGGTCGTCGGCCGGGTACGCCAACCGAGAAGCCTCTGGAACCGCGCCGCGGGCCCGGAGGCGATCCCGATGATGGCATGCGAGATCGCAAAGGCCAGCAGGTGCGAAGTGCTGAGCGCCGCCGATGCCTCGTCTCCCGTCGTCCGGATGATCAGCAACGGTTTCAGGATCGGCGGGAGCCTGACGCGCTCGTAGTTCTGCTTGGCCCGGTTCAACCAGGAATCCAGCAAACCCTGGCCCGCGTTCAGGAACACCCGCGGAGCCGCGAGGAGGGCGACGACCAGCAACACCGCGGCCAGCATCAGGGCGGAGCCAGCCACCCTGTAGCTCGTGATGTCCTGCCCCCACAGCTTCGCGGCGACGAAGACGGGAGTGACCGCCAGGCAAACGGCAACGAAGGCCACCAACGCGGCGGCCATTCCCTTCAGCGCAGCCTTGAAGTCGGGGTCCAGGTGCCGCGGCTGGAGATGGAGGAAGGGGGTGGAGAGGCAGGCCAGACCCTCGACGCACGCGGCCACAGCCGGGTCGGCCAACGCCCGGATGGAGACGTTGCCGCCATGGCTGTGCGCCACCAGGTATTGGGTGGCGCCGGGATGCTCCTGCGCCTTCTTCAGGATGTGCTCGCGGAGCTCTTTCGCCGCCGCGATGCGGGCGCTGGGACGATTTCGTCCGCTCCATCCGAACGGCGCGAACGCAACCTCACAGTCGGGGAACGCCTGCCGCAGCGTCTCGCGCAGTCGGGATCCCTTTTTCGTCCATCCAGCGTCTTGGGCAAACGTACCGTGGACGAGAGTGAATACGTACTTCATGAGCGTGGTGGAGGGGTTTGTGGGGCCGAACGAATGATGGGCGGAACCGGTTAGCGCCCTCACGTGGATCGAACGGGATATGCAACCGGCAGGGTGAAGCGGGCGGACCGACTGCGGAGGGGAAATGGATGATGAAGATCCTGCGTACCGCGTCACCACTAAATCTTTGTCGCTTCTACATTTTTCGTCAAGATTTTCATACCAGGCGCGGCCACGTCCCACTTTCCTGGCGCCCGGTCTACGTCAGGAAGCGGCCTTCGCTGGCGAGCGCGTCGAGGAGGCGGCCGCGCTCGTTCTCGTCGCGGGCGGAGGCCAGGAGCGCGGGGGTGGCGTGGTGGCGGGCGCCGCACGCGCTGCACGTCACCCAGTCCTGGTCCCACAGCCGCTCCTCGCGCCAGGTGCCGGCGCACTCGGGCAGCACGTGGCGGATGCCATGCGCGTCCGCGGCGATGCGCTCCTCCTCGGCCAGCGTGTACGGCTCCAGGCTGGGCTCGAAGTGGCAGCCGTAGCAGGTCAGCGCGTACGGCAGGTCGATGCGCGCGCCGTCGGCCAGCTTCAGGTGGCGGCCGCAGCGCGGGCACACGCCGGCGAACCACTTCACCACGTATCGCCCCGTGTAGAAGCGGTGCGCCAGGAACGCCCCCACGCAGAACGACAGCACCGGCCACGGGTAGTGCGGCGGGATCCACACCACGTACGGGCAGATCCCCCAGAACAGCGCGATGGAGAGGACCGTCTTCAGCGCGCGCCACGGATACGGCTGGTAGACGACGCCCAGCCGCGCTGGCGTCGGCGGGTGGGCCCGCAGCACGAGGTGGACCTGGGGTGTCTCGATGGTCATCGCGCGGCTCGCTGTAGCTGTCCTTCTCCTAAGGTAAGGACGCCGCGCAAGGGGTGGCAGGGGGTGATGACGGGATCGTCGCGAGGAACAGGCTAATACCGAATCCGGGTGAAGTATTGGTGTGTCCGACCGAACCTCGTGCTGCCGCGATTATAGATCGGTAGTGACTCTACTCATCAGTGATGAATTCTCCGAGTCAGGAATTCCTCCCAGGTCCAGACGTGGCCGCTCAGCCCGATGGCCATTGCGGGGGTTCGCTTGCGGTAGCGGTGCCCCTTCGGCAGGTCGGATGCCT